>JACCUM010000027.1 GCA_013811805.1 Geodermatophilaceae bacterium
GCGCCTCGATCGCCTCGGCGACTGCGCGGTGCAGGGCTGCTCGGTCGGTGCTGGTGAGCGAGGCTGCTACCGCATCTCGGGTCAGCGCGTGGACGAAGCGGAACTCGCCGGCCTCGCCGACGCGGTCTAGCAGCCCGTACCCGATCGCCTCGTCGATCAGCGGGAGACATTGCGCGACTGGCTCATTGAGCGTCGCGGCGACCAGGGTCAGCGAGAAGTCGCGGCCGACGATGGCCGCCGCCTGGACCAGCCGCCGGCAGTCGGGCGACACCCGGCCGAGTCGTGCGGTGACGATGTCGAGCACGGTGCGCGGTGGCTGGCTCGGTCGCCAGGTGCCGTCGGTCATCGCCCGCGCGACCTCGCGTACGAACAACGGGTTGCCCCCGGTGACGTCGAGGACGGCGCGGGCGTCCTGATCGGATGGCTGCTCGGTCGTGGTCGCCAGCTGCTGGCTGACTTCGGCGAGGTCGAAGCCGCGCAGATCGAGGCGCTCGACGGCGGGGCAGCGCAGCAGGTCGGGAAGGACGCGGGCGAGGATGCTGGAGGGTTCCTGGTCGCGGAAGGTGGCGACGAGGAGCAGTCGTGCATCACCGATCTGGTTGGCGACGTGGCGCAGGAGAAGCAGCGACGCCTCGTCACCCCAGTGGGTGTCGTCGAGGATGACGACCAGGCCGTTCTGGTCCGCGACGTTGCGGAGTGCTTCGGTCAGGTCTTCGAAGACGCGAAACCGGTCTCCCGGCGAATCAAGGTCACCGGTGAGGACGATGTCGGGATCGATCGACAGGGATCGCAGCACCTGTCGCCACGCCCAGTACGCCGGTGCACCCTCGACTTCAACGCAACGTCCCCAGGCGACTGCGGTCCCGCCGGCCAAGGCCAGCCCGGCGAGCTCCTGGGCCAGTCTCGTCTTACCGATGCCGGGTTCGCCGACGCAAAGGACCAGCCGTCCGCCCCCGTCCGTGGCACCGCTGAGCCAGGACTGAAGCGCATCGAGCTCGCGCCGCCGCCCAATGATGCCCTCGCCCGAGGACTGTACCGGGCTGCGCGTCGGCGAACTCACGCCCGAAGCATCCCCGCAGCCGCTGCATCCAGGGAAGGCCCAAGAAGTGCGTCCTGCTTGCCTCCCCGATGATCTCCTGCATTTCCGCGTTGAGCATCCTCTCTTCCAGGAAATATGGTGATGCTGGCTGAGCTGGTCGTTCGGTCGTTGCCAGCGACGGAGCTCGCCAGGGCTAATCGATAGCGGTGTTCGCGCCGACGGACTGGCGATACGAAGCATGGTTCGCGATGGCAGCCCCGGCGAACGGGTCGGGGGCATCGATGAGGTGCTGGCCGTCGCCCAGCCGTTGGTCGTGTAGGTGCCCTCAGGGTCCGGCCCCGGACCCTATGGGCGCGCGGACGCCCTCCGCAGCTGTACGGCGCCGCGCCGTACCCCGGATGATTCACGCTCCGGTACGGAATCGTCGCCTTCACGGGTAGCTTCCCCAGCGTGAGCCGCCGCCGGTGAAGATCGTCCTCTGGCACGGCTACCTGCTCGGTGGGACCGGCTCGAACGTCTACACGCGCTCACTGGCGCGGGCCTTCGGACATCTGGGTCACGAGGTGGTGGTCATCTGCCAGGACCCCAACCCGGAGGAGTTCGACCTAGCAGGTGCGCGGGTGGTACGCCCGAACATCGGGCCGCTGTTGCCGGTGTTCGTCCTCGATGACTATGCCGGCGTGGAAGCGCGCATGTTGGGTGACCTCACCATGACCGAGCGCGCGCGGGTGGTCGATGCCAACGCGGCGGCCCTGCGCGCCGAGCTGCCGGCGGACCTCGTACTGGTCAACCACGTGCTGCTCGGCGCGGCCGTCGGCGCGGCGGCCGGGACGCCGTACGTGGTGAAGGCCCATGGCTCGGAGCTCGAGTTCGCGATGCGGGGCAACCCCGAACTCTGCGAGTGGGCACGGGAGTCTCTGCTCTCAGCGCGGGTGGTGATCGCCGGCTCGGAGCACATCGTCTCTGTGCTGCGGGAAGTGCTCGGCCCCGGCCCGCACCTCGATCGCGTGCTCACCGTGCCCCCCGGTGTTGACGTGGAGGCGCTGCGCCCAAAGCCCCGCGCCAAGGCGATGGCCGCGCTCGTGGCCGAGTCACGGCGCGACGCTCCTAATCCACCGGACGACCACGACCCGCGCCGGCCGGACGACGGGAACGCCGAGCGGCTGGCCGACTTCCTTGCGGACGACGCGCCAACGGTTCTGTACGTCGGCAAGCTCAGCCGCGAGAAGGGCGTACACCTGCTGCTCGAGGCCCTGCGCGGGCTCGAAGCGCGGGCGGTCATCGTCGGCTTCGGCCCAGAGCGCAAGGCGCTGGAGCAAGCCGCCGAGGGCCGGGTGCTCTTCACCGGGGCGTTGGAGCATCGGCACCTCGCCCAGTTGTGGCCGCTCGCGGACGTCAGCGTGACCCCGTCGGTCTTCCCGGAGGCCTTCGGCATGGTGGCGGCCGAAGCTGCGGCCTGTGGCACGCCGCCGATGGTGGCGCGCCACTCCGGGCTGGCCGAGGTCGCCGCGGGGCTGGCGGAGGAGTACCCAGCGGCTCGGCGCGACCTTCTCACCTTCGCGCCTGGCGACGCCGGCGACCTGGCGGTCAAGCTGCGAACGCTTCTGGACCTGCCACCGGACGAGCGCGAGGACCTGGGACGCGCTGCGCGGCGGGCGGCTGTACGCCTGTGGAGCTGGGAGGGGATCGCGGCCCGCCTGCTGGCGGCCGGAGCGACCGCTTCTGGCTGAGCTCGGTGTCGCCCGGATCAGGGAAGCGGTAGTCGAGCGGTCAGGCTGGTGCCCCGACCCAGCGGATTGTGTACGTCCAGCCGCCCGCAGAGTGCGGCGAGCCGGTCGGCAAGGCCCGCCGCTCACGGTGAGCTGAGGACAACCCGGCGCGACGTCCTGGGCTAGGTGGAGCTGACTGCCGTCGGTTAGCGCTGCCGCGCCGTCGACGTCGTACGGCCAAGCTTGTCCGTTGCGGGAGAAGCCGATTCGCTCAGCTCGAGAGTGGCAATGAAGGAGTCAACGGTCGCGAGTCGGCGGAGCCGACAGAATCTTGATCAGCATCGCGCGCAATTGCGCGGCACCCTCCGTACCCAGGATCTCGACGATGTCTTCTTCGATTCCGGTGATGGTGGACTCGCCGGCGGCGACAGCGGCCTGACCACGCACGGTCAGCGTGATGAGCTTGGCCCGACGATCTTTGGGGTCCGGTCGTCGTGTGACGTACCCCAGGGCCTCGAGTTCGTCGACTATCTCAACCATCGACTGCGGCGTGATGTTTGCCCCCGCGGCAAGCTCAGTCAGGCGGGAGCCCTCCGGCTTGATCTGTGCGAAAACAGCCGAGTGTGACGGTTTGATCGGATGACCGGCGCCGACCACGCCCTCGACGATCTGAAACCCGAGCAGGCTGTAGGCCTGCCCGAGCATCGCGATCGTGTTGAACCGGGCCAGTTCCGGCTCTTGATTTTCCGTCACACCATCCCTTAAGGTAACCTTACATTAAGCCTGCCTTACTAACCCGGTGCCTACTTTAGGACACGTTATGAGCATTCGTGAGACTGCGCCGCCATCGACTGTTGCAGCCGGCGACACCGTTCGTCGATTCGGCTTGGCGTGCGCTGCTTCGGGCGTCCTCGGTATGTTGGCCGGCGTCATCACACTCGCGTACCCGCCTGCCGTGCCAGATGCCAATGGAGCTACCCGTTTCCGGTCGGCGTGCTGTGGGCGATCAGTATCGCCTTGGCCGTAACGCATGCGTTGACGTTGGCCGGTTTCCTCGGCGTGCTGGCCGCTGACCCACATCGACGGAACCGTGCGGCAATCGTCGGCCTGTGGGTAGCGGTGCTGGGGTACGCCGCGCTC
>JACCUM010000039.1 GCA_013811805.1 Geodermatophilaceae bacterium
CCATCCAGTCGTACCGCGAGCGCCAGCTCAGCGCCTGAGGTGAGGCTCACAGCACGGCACCGGTGGGTGCATGGGTGCCGCGCGAGCGCGGAGCAGACCCGGCGCCGGTCACCGACTGCAGCACCTACATGACCATGATTGAACGCACGTTCTGGTAGTCGCAGGTCAACCAGCGGGTTCCCGTTCATGGAACGGCTTGCGGCGACGATTTCGATCGCGTCGTGGACGGCCGGGCGTCTTGATCTCGTTGTCGTAAGCGGATCGTCACTGGGACGCTCTCGTCGGCGACTCTAGCCCGTGGGCCAGTGCCCACAGCCCGGTCTGGTAGGGCGGTCCGAGTGCGCCGCCCGCGACCAGCAGCCCGGACGCGGCCGCGACCGGCACCGCGGTGAGCAGCAGCTGGCGCCGTAGGCGGGGGTCGTACCGGGCCGCGACGAGATAGGCCAGGTCCGCCAGCCGGACGATGGCATAGCAGCCGGCCAGCACGAACGGCGCGAATTGGCCCCCGGGCAGGTCGGCGAAGGACTTAATCGTGCAGCCCGCCGGTTACTGGATCATTCGGAAGACCCGCGCTGACGTCGGCGATCTCGCACTGCTGCCGAGCGGCTACCACGTCATGTGAGCGGGCCCATGGCCTATCGGCGCCTCGACGGCGAAGAAGTCAGTCGGATCGACCTCGATCAACTGTCGCTCGCTGCGTGCTCATGCCGGCCGGCGGTGCGGGGCATGCCGCTGGGCGGTGACGTCTGCGTGGTGGACTCGACGAGGGTGAACTGCCCCATCATGCCTTTGTCCTCGTGCTGAAGGATGTGGCAGTGGTACATGTACGGCGTCGTCGGGTCGGCGTGGTGCCCGAAGGTGACGGCCACTTTGGCGGTCTTGTGGCCACCGACGAACACGGTGTCCTTCCATCCGCTGGCGTAGGCGGGCGGATCGTGCCCATCGATGTCGAGGATGCTGAAGGCGGCGTCGTGGACGTGGAAGTTGTGGGAGTAGACGGTGTTGTCGATCTCCCAGATCTCGGTGGCGCCGACGGGGACGACCTCGTCGATGCGACCCATCTCCATCTCCCTGCCGTTGATCTTGGAGTTGCCGGAGAGGACGAACCGGCGTGTTCTCGCGTCGGCGGGTGGCGCGATGGGGGCTGGCCCGGGCAGCGATGACGGCACTGGGCCGTTGGTCCGCAGGGTCGTTGCGGCGCGTAGTTGCAGGATGTCGAACTCGCCCTCGTCCAGGCCGTTGTCGCCCGAGCGGCTGGTGAGAACGACCGTCTCCCCGGGGTTGAAGGCGACGACGATCTCGGCGCGTTCTGCGGGTGACAGCGAGATCTCATCAACCTGGACCGGGGCCGGGAGCAGGGCGCAGTCGTTCCCGACGATGGTGATCGGCCGGCCGTCGCTGAGCCGAAGGTTGTACATGCGGGCGTTGGAGGCGTTAAGGACGCGGAACCTGACCAGGCGGGTGTGTACCTCGAGATAGGGGCCGTGGGTGCCGTTGACGAGGATGTCGTTGCCCATCAGGCCCCAGATCGGGACGGTGTCGTCCTCGCGCAGCGAGCCGTCCGCGCCGATGTTCCGGTCCTGGATGATCAGCGGGATGTCGTCGCTGCCGTAGGTGCCCGGCAGCCCGTCGGGAATGCCGTCATCGATGATCCACATGCCGGCAAGTCCGCGGTAGACGTGGACGGCGGTGTCGCCATGCGGGTGAGGGTGGTACCACAGCGTCGACGCCGGCTGATCGATCGTCCACGTCGGTCTCCACACTGACCCCGCCTCGACAGGCTGGTGCGGCGTGCCGTCCATGGCGGCGGGCAGACGCATGCCGTGCCAGTGCACGGTCGTGCTCTCCGCCAGCTCGTTGTGCACCTCCATCGCGACCCGCTCCCCGGACTGTGCCCGCAGGGTGGGGCCGAGGTAGGGGCCGTTGAACCCCCACGACGTCGTGGACTTGCCGGAGATGAACTGCGAGCGCCCGGCCTGTGCCCGCAGCCGGAACCGGCGAGTGCCGTCCGCCGCGACTGTGCCCGCGTCAACGGAGGGGACGTGCAACCGTGTCGACCAGGCAAGCCCGCCGGTGTTCCCGCGACCCGCCGACCCGGCACCCGGGGTGCACCCAGTGAGCAGAGCGGCCCCCGCGATGCCGACCAGGCCCAAGAAGCCCCGCCTGTCCATCGTCGCACCGTTGCTCCCCGCGCCGCCCGGACTGGTCGTGGTGTGGCAGGGCAACCGTATCTCGTTCCGCATGGAACCATTTCTAGCAGAACGGTTCCGTTGGCGATACGCTGACCCCGTGACGACCGGTGTCGCCGCAGCGACGGCTCCAGACTCGCCAGTTCTTGCGCGAGAGCGGCTGGGCGGATTCCTCGTCGCTTCAGTCGGGGCCGCGACGATGACGGCCTTCCGGGCGGCTCTTGCGCCCTATGGCATCCACCCTCGGAAGTTCGCGGTTCTTCGGGCGCTTTCGTCCGCCGCCGGCCAGTCGCAACAGCAGCTCAGCCAGGCACTCCACATCCCTGCAAGCCGGCTCGTCGCGCTCGTCGACGACCTGGAGGAGCGGGGGCTGCTGGAGCGGCGGCGGCGGCCATCCGACCGGCGGACCCGATTCCTGCAT
>JACCUM010000071.1 GCA_013811805.1 Geodermatophilaceae bacterium
TGGCATACTCGTCCGGGCTGATGCCCAGTCGCTGGGCCCGGCTCATGATGTAGGTGACCAGGTCGTCGTTCTCGATGCCGATCTCGCGTTGGTCGGCGATGGCGTCGAGGATGAACTGGGTACGGACGGCCTGCTCGACCGAGTTCCGCAGTTCGTTGTCGTGCACCTCCACTGTGGTGTCGAGACCTTCGAGATAGGACTCCAGAGTCATGCCGGCCTCGTCGAGTTCGGCCGTCATCGCCTGCTTGCGCCACTCCAGCTCACCGTTCACCACGCCCTCGGGCAGGGGTAAGTCCGTCGACGCAATCAGGTGCTCGACGAGCTTGTCCCGTGCACTTGCCCCCTGCTGCAACCGCTTGGTCCGGGTCAGCCGCTCCCTGATGTCGGCGCGGAGCTCCTCGAGGGTGTCGAATTCGCTTGCGGTCGAAGCGAATTCGTCGTCGACCGCAGGCAGCTGCTTCTCTTTGACCGACCGTACGGTGATCTCCACGTCAGCGGTCTTTCCAGCTTGGTCACCAGCGGCAAGCTGCGTCTGGAAGGTCTTGGTGTCTGCTTCGTCCATCCCGACCAGCGCCTCGTCGAGGCCGACCATG
Organism: Geodermatophilaceae bacterium; assembly: GCA_013811805.1. GTDB lineage: Bacteria > Actinomycetota > Actinomycetes > Mycobacteriales > Geodermatophilaceae > JACCQS01. The sequence goes on from JACCUM010000071.1 coordinate 594, forward strand.
AGATCGCCGGCGCCGACCTCGTAGGACAGGCCGGTCGTCGTACCGCCCTCGACCTCCTTGCCGTCAACCGACGCGGACAGGTCGAGACTCACGTAGTCACCGGTAGCCGCCGAGCGGTCCACGCCGGTGAGCATCGCGAACCTGTCCCGCAGCGCATTGATCTGGTTGTCCATCTCCTCCTCGGTGACCTCGACGGGATCGACGGTCACAGCCAGAGACTCCAGATCCGGCACCTCGATCGTCGGCCGGACGTCCACCTCTGCGGTGAAGGTGATCGTCTCGCCGTCCTCGAGTTTGGTGACCTCGATCTCGGGTTGACCGAGCGGGCGTACGTCGTTTTCTTGGAGCGCCTCGCCGTAGGCCTGAGGTACGGCGTTGCTGACGACCTCGTCGAGGATTGCCGGGCGGCCGATCCGCTGGTCGAGGATCCGAGCGGGCACCTTGCCAGGCCGGAAGCCCGGAATCCGTACTTCGGCGCCGATCTTCTTGTACGCAGCATCGAACGCGGGCTTGAGCTCGTCGAAGGTCATTTCGACGGCCAACTTCACCCGGGTCGGGCTCAACGGCTCGACCGTGGTCTTCACAGGTGTAACTCCTCAGGCAGATCGTGTGGATTGGCCGTAGTCGTCAGCGGCTCGGCCGTGAACGAGTCTAGTGCCGCAGAACTCGGCGCCCGCGTCGGTGGCCCGTGGCCGCTGTGGCAGCCGCAGTTGTCAGAGGTCTGCGGCACGGTGCAGGCATGTCAAAGGTTCGGCCCGATGAGAAGGCCGCAGCATTCTGGGTCAACACGGTGTCCGTGGAGCACGTGCGGTTGGGTGTGGTCGGCGGGTTCACGCAGGCTGATCACGGGCGATCCACGAGGCTGCAGAGGCTGCGCCCCGGTGACGGGCTGGTCTTCTACTCCCCGCGTACGGAGATGCGCGGTGGCCAGCCGGTACAGGAGTTCACTGCGCTTGCCCGGGTGACCGGGGACGCGCCCTATCAGGTCGAAATGCAGCCGGACTTCCACCCGTGGCGGCTGCGGGTCGACTTCCTCGAGGTCACTCCAGCGCCAGCGCGTCCGCTCGTGGACGAGTTGGACTTCATCCCCGACCCGCAGCGGTGGGGCTACCCGTTCCGCCGTGGGCTGTTCGAGATCGGCCGTGCGGATTTCATCCGGATCGGCAGGGCAATGGGGATCGACTGTGAGGGCGGAATACCGGCCACCTCCGGCTAGTCTCCGCCGCGTGAACCGCCTCGTCGCCTTCCTCCGTGCCATCAACGTCGGCGGCCATAACGTGAAGATGGATCACCTGAGGTCGCTGGTCACCGGGTACGGGCTGTCCGGTGTGGAGACGCTCATCGCCAGCGGAAATCTCATCGTGGACGGCGAGCAGCGCGAAGCTGCAGAGGTCGAGACGCTGCTCGAGACACGACTGGAAGTTGACCTTGGCTACCCGGTGGCCACTTTCGTCCGGACGACTGCCGAGTTGGCTGATCTGGTTGCCCTCGAGCCCTTTTCGGCAGCGCCGGGGCGCTATTACGTGACCTTCCTGAAGGAGGTTCCGTCTGCCGAGTCGGTCGCCCGACTGCTCGCACTGCGCAGCGAGGCCGAGGACTTTGCCGTCGTAGCTCGTGAAGTGCACTGGTTGATTCGGGCAGGCTTCGAGACCCGGCTGACCGGAACGCAAACGCAGTGGGCCGCCTTAGGCCCTGGAACCACGCGCAACATCACGACGGTCGAGAAATTGGCGAAGAAGTACCCGTCCTCGACACGCTGACTCGACTAGTCCGACTGCGGCGCCCAACCATAGATCTTGTCGACGAGGATCGTGAGCACGATCCGGCGGTCCTTGACCATGGCCATCCGGTACTCGTCCCAGTCGGGATGCTCCCCGTTGATGGTGCGATACAGGTCGACCAGCGCCTCGACCGTGACATCGGTCGGGTCCGCCGCGGTCTGTGACAGTTGGGCTATCCCTTCGGCCACGGCGTATCCCCCGCCGCTGCGTGGCCGGACATGCAGGCTGGCCCGCGGGTCGCGACGTAGGTTCGCGGTCTTGGCGCGGCCTTCGGTGATGGACACCCGGATGGTGTCCGGATCAGCGTCGAACTGGTGGGAGACATCGGACAGCTGCGGCCGCCCGTCCCGTCTCAGGGTGGCGAGCACCCCGAGGTGGTCTCCGGCCAGGATGTCCTTGAGCGGCTGGTCGTCGGAACGGGCCAGGTCGCTAGGCCGGGACATATTGCTTGGCGGTGACATGTCGCTGGGCGGTGTCATGTCGGGGTGACAGGATTTGAACCTGCGGCCCCTCGCTCCCAAAGCGAGTGCGCTACCAAGCTGCGCCACACCCCGCGGCGAAAGGTCAGTCTAGTGAAACGTCGCGGCGCCTCCGCCCGGTCCACGTAGTCAGCACGGCCTGGCCGGCGGGTAACCTCTGCGTTCGTGCGGTGTGCCTCGTGGGGCGGGCCGGACAACGCGGGTGTAGCTCAATGGTAGAGCCCCAGTCTTCCAAACTGGCTACGCGAGTTCGATTCTCGTCACCCGCTCCAGCCGAACTAGCTGCTCTCGACGGCGGCCTGCAGTTGCGCCCACACGTCGTCGGGAGACCCGCTCGCATCGATGGTGACCAGCAGGCCACGCGCACGGTAGAAGTCGAGCAACGGTTCGACCTCCTCGTTGAAGACCTCGAGCCGTGCCCGGATCACGTCAGGAGTGTCGTCGATTCGTCCCTCACTCTGCGCTCGGGCGAGAAGGCGGGGCATCAGTTCATCCGGGATGGCATCGAGGCGGACCGCCATCGTGACGGCCACCCCGTTCTCCTCGGCGATCGGCCTGCCCTCTTCGGCCTGACTGACTGACCGTGGGAAGCCGTCCAGCACATAACCATTCGCCTTACCGGCTGCGATCACCTTGGGCATGACCAGCTCGAAGACGAGATCGTCGGGCACCAGCTCACCCCGTTTCATGGCGTCCGAGGCGCGTCGGCCGATGTCGGATTGCGCCTCCACCTCGTGACGCAGCAGGTCGCCGGCGGCGATGTGCTCCACGCTGTACCGCTCGGCAAGGCGTTTGCCCTGGGTGCCCTTACCCGAGCCGGGCGGACCGATCAGCAGCAGCCGCAGCGCCGGCGCGGCGCCGGCCGGGCGCTGCGGTTGGGCAGCGGCTGGCTCGGCCCAGGCGTCGATCTCGGCAAGCAGCGTCGCCTTGCGCTCTGCCGGGGCAAAGGACGCGTTGACCGAGTTCTGCGCGAGCAGGCTCAGTTGGTTGTGGTCGAGGTCGAGTTCTCGTGCGCACGCCTCGTAGTTGTCGCTCACGTAGCCACCGAAGTAGGCCGGGTCATCGGAGTTGACCGTGACCATCAGTCCCTCGTCGAGCATCCGCGCCAGCGGATGCAGGTCCAGTCGTTCGACCGCCCCGAGCCGTACGTTTGACAACGGGCACACCGTCAACGGAATGCGGTCCCGGCGCAGCCGAGCGACCAGTTCGGGGTCCTCCATCGACCGAATCCCATGATCGATGCGCTCCACACCCAGCACATCGAGTGCCTCCCACACGTAGGCCGGTGGGCCCTCCTCACCGGCGTGGGCGACCGTATGCAGCCCGAGATCACGTGCCTGGGCGTAGGCATCCCGGAACGCGCCGGGCGGATAGCCGACCTCGGCCGAGTCCAGCCCGACTCCGAGCAGCGACCCCAATCTCGAGCTGGCCGCGGCAAGCACAGCAGTCGCTTCGTCGGGCCCACGATCGCGTAGAAAACACAGGATCAGTCCGCCGGACATCCGATCGGCCTGCTCGACCTCG
>JACCUM010000095.1 GCA_013811805.1 Geodermatophilaceae bacterium
TAGTACGGGTGGATCCGGGTCGCCGTTGTGGGCCTGGGAGGACTTGAACCTCCGACCTCATCCTTATCAGGGATGCGCTCTAACCGCCTGAGCTACAGGCCCGGATCGCGGCTCGCCAGGGTACCCCAGCGCCGTGCGGCTACTCGCGCTCGGTGAGCGTGACCTCGAGGCCACCGACCAGGTCCGCGGACAGGTTGTAGATATAGGTCGCCATCGTGGCCAGCGCGGTGAACAGCACAATGTTGACCGCCCCGATCAGGGCCGCCCCGCCGAAGATCAGGCCGGGGGTAACCAACTCGCTGGTGCCACCTTCCTCGGAACCCAGCTGCCCCCACAACGTGTTGATCTCGTCGAAGACGTTGAGGCCGGACAGCACGCCGTACAAGATGCCTACCGCGACCATCCACACGAAGAACATGACGACCGAGAGCACCAGCGAGATCTTCAGCGCCGACCAGGTATCCACGTGCCGCAGTTGCAGGCGGGCCTGGCGCGGCCCGCGGGCGCCACGCCGCGCGCCGGCGGCTTTGCGTGAACCGGTCGTCGTAGCAGTGGTGGGGCCGGTTGCCGAGCCGCTCGCGACCGGGGGCCGGACCGCAGCCGGTGCTCCGCTCGGACCGGCACTCGGGCCGCGCGACGGCGGTACGGTCCACGGCTGCTGCGGGGGCTTGGTACGGGCGCCCGGCGGAGTGGTCGTTCTGGCGTTCGGCGGGCGGCCGTTGGTCGGGATGGCCGACGTGGGCGGGCTCGACGTTGTCGGTGCGTACCCGCTGGAGGACTGGGCACCCGGACTCTGAGTGCTGGACGCGCCGCCGACGTGCGGGATCGACTGCGTGTGGTCACTCACGTATCACATCCTCCCACGTCGGGGGCCATGGATGCGTGCCGTCTGTGTGCCGTCTGTGTACAAGGTGGATTTGGGCCACCGTACGGCCTCTCGTTCGATGCTTTGCCTTGCCGGCGTGCGGAGCGGTCTTTCGAGGTACGGCGGACCGGCCTCGTCCCGTACGGCGGACCGGCCTTGTCGCCGTCTGCCGGGCCCGGGCATGCTGATCGAATGCCAGCCGATGCCCCGGACGAATTCCGGCTGATCCCGTACGGCCGAGCGACCCTGCGAGTCCTCGCCGAATCCCAGGGTCTGGCCGTCGGTGAGATGGATGTGCCGCCCGGTTTCCTCTCGCCGCCGCCGGCCATCCACAACGGCTTCGACGAGGCGATCTATGTCGTGACCGGCAAGTTGATGGTGGTCAAGGGCCATGACCATGCGCGGCCCGCCCCCGCCGGAACGCTGTTCCTTATCCCGCGCGGCACCAGGCATGCCTTCACCAACGAGACCGACGAGCCGGCACGGGTTCTCGGCATGTGGAGCCCGGGCAGCGCACTGCGCTTCATCACAGACATCGGTGCGGCGCTCCCGCCCAGCGGCTATCCCGATCTCGCCGTGCTGGGCGAGGTCTATCGGCGCCACCACAGCGAACTCGCCGTCTAGGGGCGGGCGACCGTGGACATCGACGGGCTCCAGACCCCTGCGCTGCTGGTCGAGCGCGCACTGCTCCAGGCGAACCTGGACACGATGACCGCCGCGCTGCCGGGCGCTCGGCTGCGGCCACACATCAAGGCGCACAAGACCACTGCCCTCGCACGCGCCCAGCAGGCGAATGGCCATCACAGTTTCACCTGCGCCACCATCCGCGAGATGGAGGGCATGGCCCGGGCGGGCCTTGGCGATGACCTGCTGCTGGCCAACGAGGTCCTCGACACCCGCCGGCTCGGCGCCCTGACCGAAGCCGGAGCCCGGATCACCGTCGCCGTCGACTCCGCGCAGACCGTTGCGGCCGCGGCCGACGGCGGGGTCACCGAAGTCGTGGTCGACGTCAACATCGGCCTGCCCCGTTGCGGTTGCCCGCCGACCGAAGCCGGGCGGATCGCCGATCTGGCGCGTAGTCGCGGGCTGGCCGTGCGCGGGGTGATGGGTTACGAGGGCCATCTGATGATGGTGTCGCCGGAGGCCGACAAGGCCCGGATGACCGAGGAGGCGATGACCCTGCTCCTCGCGGCGCACGACGATGTGG
>JACCUM010000103.1 GCA_013811805.1 Geodermatophilaceae bacterium
CCGCCCGTCGACGCCGGGCCGGTCAGTCTGGTGGATTCGGTCGAGGGCGAATCGGGGTCGGTCGTGATGGCCGGAGAAAGTCGGTCTGGACGGCGAGCCCTGGGACCGACAGGATGAGCGCCGATCAGCGGTCGCTCCTCTCGGACGTCCGCGGCGTCGTCATGACAACCGTCGTCATGACAAGCCAAGCCATGACACCAGTAAAGGGAGAATCGTGATCACATCGATGTGGCGTCGAGTCGTCGCCGTCGTTGCGGCGCCGCTTGCCGCAGTAGCGGTCAGCACCGCAGGCACCGGAGTCGCCAGCGCAGACGACGCACAGCTGGCAGCCGTGCAGAGCACCGCGGGCGCCGACGTCGTCAGTGGCCAGTACATCGTCGTGATGCGTCCCGGGGCGAACGCCGCCGCCAATCGGATCGCGGCCGTGGCCGAAGCGCGACGCCTCGGCGCGCAGGTCTTGAACGAGTACTCCGCAGCTCTCAGCGGGTTCGCCGCGAAGCTGCCGCAGCGGGCGCTGGACGCACTGCGCGGCAATCCGAACGTCGAGTTCATCGAGGCCGACCAGATCATGCGGACGACCGCGACGCAGACTCCGGTGATCTGGGGCCTGGACCGGGTGGACCAGCGCAACCTTCCGCTGTCGAACAGCTACACCTACACCGTCACCGGTTCCACCGTCACTGCATACATCATCGACACCGGAGTTCGCTTCTCCCACAAGGATTTCGGCGGAAGGGCGGTCAGCGGATTCGATGCGATCGACGGCGGGCCCGCCGATGACTGCCACGGGCACGGCACACATGTGGCCGGCACGGTCGGCGGCAGCACCTACGGCATGGCCAAAGCGGTCAGCATCGTCGGCGTGCGGGTTCTGAACTGCAAGGGCAGCGGAACCAACTCGCAGGTGATCGACGGTATTGACTTCGTGACCGACGACCACGGACCGGGCGAGCTTGCTGTTGCCAACATGAGCCTGGGTGGCAGCGCGTCGAACGCCCTGGACAGCGCCGTACGTAACTCCATCGCCGATGGCGTGACCTACGCGATCGCGGCCGGCAACGACAACCGCAGCGCCTGCAACCAGTCGCCGGCGCGGGTCACCGAGGCCATCACGGTCGGCGCGACCACCCGTACCGATGCCCGGTCGTACTTCTCGAACAAGGGGACCTGCCTGGACATCTTCGCCCCGGGTTCGTCGATCAAATCAGCGTGGAACACCAATGACACAGCCACCAACACGATCAGCGGCACGTCGATGGCCGCACCCCACGTGGCCGGCGCAGCGGTGCTGTTCCTGGCTAAGAACACGTCGGCTTCGCCACAGGCGGTCCGCAACGGTCTGGTCGGGTCGGCCACCCCTGGAGTGGTCGGTAACGCCGGCACAGGTTCACCCAACCTGCTGCTCTACACCGGCCCCTAGCCAGGGCCAGTTACAAAATTTGACTCAGCCGGTTACAGAACGTAGTCGTTCTCTTCTATGCTGCGCCTTACGACGAAGGCAGTGGCACTTGCGTGCGGCGCTTCGCCCGCTCGAGGACCCGAGCAGCAGTGCACTCCAAACAGCAGATGCCAGCGACACCTGACAGCGACTGAGGGAGAAATGTGACTACACCGATCTGGCGGCGAGCAATCGCCGTCACTGCGGCCGCGCTGGCGGTTGCCACCGGAGGAGCCGGTATTGCCGGCGCCGACGACGTGCAGGTAACCGTCGAGGGGACGCAGAACCCGGCCGCCATCGAGGGCCAGTACATCGTGGTGATGCGGCCGGGCGCGCAGGCCGCCGCCAACCGGGTGGCCGCCGTGGCCGAGGCGCGTCGCAACGGGGCACAAGTCCAACAGGAGTACGGCAGCGCGCTGCAGGGGTTCGCGGCCAGACTTCCCCAGCGCGCCCTCGACCTGTTGCGCAGCAACTCCTCCGTCGCCTACATCGAGGCCGACCAGACGATCACGCTGAACGCCACCCAGTCGCCGGCGACCGGCGGGCTCGACCGGATCGACCAGCGCGCACTACCGCTGAACAACAGCTACACCTATAACTTCACCGGAAGCGGTGTCACCGCATACATCATCGACACTGGAGTTCGGTTCAGCCACACCGACTTCGGGGGCCGCGCAGTCACCGGTTACGACGCCATCGACGGCGGCAGCGCCGACGACTGCAACGGGCACGGCACGCACGTGGCGGGCACCGTCGGCGGTGGCACGTATGGCGTCGCGAAGGGAGTCCGTGTCGTCGGCGTCCGCGTGCTGAACTGCCAGGGCAGCGGCTCCAACTCGCAGGTGATCGCCGGGATCGACTGGGTCACCGG
>JACCUM010000132.1 GCA_013811805.1 Geodermatophilaceae bacterium
ACCCCAGGGTCGCGGGCCGGTGCCGGTGCGCGGTCGGCCGAGCTGGCGGCCGTTGATGCGCTCTCATCGAGGGTCACGGCAATGCACGCGACGCTTGAGCAGACCCGGGTGACGCTCACCGAGCTCACCGCGCTGCGTACCTTCGACATCGAGCGGTTCGACCGGTTACACGCCGAGGCCACCCAGCTGCGCGCCGGTGAGCACGCGAAGTCGATCGCCCCGTTGCTGGGCGCGCTGTTGCGGCTCTCCGACCAGATGACCTTGCTGGCCAGCGGCGATGACGCCTCGGTCGCCGGCATGCTGTGCCGCCAGCTGCTGCAGATCCTGGACGTGGCCGTCGGCGTCACTGCCTTCCAACCCATGCCGGGGGATGCTTTCGACAGCTCCCGGCACGCCGGTGCCGGACGGGTCCGGACGGACAACGCGGCCGCCGACAACACTGTCAGCCGCACTATCCGTTCCGGCTTTCAGCGCTCCGACGGCGGTATCGTCCGGATAGCGGAGGTCGAGGTATTCCGGTTCAGCACTCCACCAGACGTCCCGCCAGGCGCCTCACCAGCGTGAGGCCCCCAGTCAGCATGAGGTGAGCACCGACATGGCCAGCGTCTCCGGTAAGGTCTATGGCATCGACTTAGGCACCACATACTCGTGCATCGCGTCGGTTGACGACTACGGACGGCCGATCGTGCACATCAACGTCGACTCCCAACCCACCACGCCGTCGGTAGTGCTGTTCGACAGCCCGACCGAGGTGGTCGTCGGCGTGCAAGCCAAGCGGAATGCCCGGGTGCGCCCCGAGGAGACCGTCAGCCTGGTGAAACGGCACCTGGGCGATGCCGGCTGGCGGTTCCGGGTGCACGACACCGAGTACTCAGCACCGGCGGTCAGCTCACAGATCCTGCGCGCGCTGGCCGCGGACGCCGAGCGCGACACCGGCCAGCCGGTGCACAACATCGTGATCACTGTACCGGCGTACTTCGGGCAAACCGAGCGCGAGGCCACCAAGCTGGCCGGTGAGCTGGCCGGGCTGACCGTCGTCGACATCATCAACGAGCCGACGGCCGCGGCGTTCACCTACGGCTTCGTCGCGGAGGGGGTCGGCGCCGAGACAGTGCTGGTCTACGACCTGGGCGGCGGTACCTTCGACACGACCGTCATCCGGGTGGCCAACCGCAAGATTGAGGTGGTGGCCACGGACGGCGACCACGAGCTGGGTGGAGCCGACTGGGACGAGCGGCTCGCGCACCACCTGTCCGAGCAGTTCTGCCGCAGCTGCCCGGACGCCGGCGACCCGCTCGACGACTCCTACGGTGCCCAGGACCTGATCACCACCACCGAGGAGACCAAGCAGTCGTTGACCGGCCGGGAGTCCGTCGACGCGTTCGTGATCTACAACGGCGGGCGCGCCAGCATCCCGGTGAGCAGGGCTGGGTTCGAGGAGCTGACCGCGAGCCTGCTGGAACGGACCATGGAGCTGACCCGGAAGGTCCTGGACGCCGCCGCAGGCAAGGGCGTAACCAGCATCGACCGGGTGCTTCTTGTCGGCGGCATGAGCAAGTCACCGGCCATCGGGCGCCGACTGCGCGAGGAGTTCGGTTTCACCCCGCAGTTGGCCGACCCGGACCTCGCGGTCGCGAAGGGGGCGGCGCTGTACGGGCAAAAGAAGGAACTCGAAGCCTACGTCATCGACGACCTTGTGGCGAGCGGCCAGCTGGCGCAGGGCGAGGACCTCAGCCGGGCAAACCCGGTGGACCTGAACAAGGCCGCCGCGGCCGCGGCGGCGAAGGCGGGGATGCCGACCGCGGCGGTGGAGGAGCTGGTCGGCACCGAGGTGAGCAACGTGACCTCGCGCGGGTTCGGCGTGCTGACCCTGGACGACGGGCCCAGCGGGGCGCTGATCACCGAGTTCCTGGCGCACGCCAACGACACCCTGCCGATCTCGGTCGAGCAGCGCTTCTACACGGTGGTCGACAACCAGATCGACGTCGACGTGCAGGTTGTCGAGCAGGCCACGGCCGTCGAGTCCATTCGCCCGGAGGATAATAAGATTATTGTTGAGGGGGCGATCACCGGGGTCCCCACCGGGCACCCGGCCTCGACTCCGGTCGACGTGCTGTTCACCATGGGCCGGGACCAGATCATCGAGGTCACCGCCCGGCACCCGGGGGTCCGGATGCCGCTGGTGCTGCGGGTCGAGGCGGGCGTGGCCAGCGAGAAGATGCGCTCGACGGAACAGGCCAAGGTTGACATGCTGAAACCCAAGACTTGACACGAGACCTGGGAGGGGCGCGACAGCGATGCCTGACGTCGCTGCGGCCGGCTTTGACGGCAACGCCTACCGCAAGCGGGTGCTCGTGGCCCTCAAGGCCGACTTCTCGCGAGCCGACCCGAATACCGGTGACCCGTTCTTCGTCGCAGACCTCGATCCCGAGCTCGACGACACCGCGGCGATCAACCAGCGCTTCGAGGACGTCTACGCCTTCTGGCAGAAGGAGCGCAACCACCCCCGGTACAAGGATTTGGTTGCCGAACTGGTGGCTCGCCGCGATGCCTACCTGGCGGTGTTGACCGATCGGGTAGCGCGCGGGGAGGCGCGGGCCAGGGTCACCGCGGCCCGTAACGAGGCTGACTCCGCCCGCTTCGGCGAGCTGGACCGGCTCGCCGGCAAACTGGTGGCCCAGCACGGCGGGATCCCCGGCGACAAGCTCGCGCAGCTGCGCGTGGTGGCCCGCCGGCGAGGGATCGAGGAGCCGGAGTTCAGCCGCTGGCTGGGGACCTACCGGGTGCTCAACGACGCCGGCGGCGCCGCGCAGCCGGCATGGGACCCCGGGGTCCGCCGGCAGATCCGTTCCGCGCTCGACGAGCTGGGTCGGCTGACCGGAGACCCGGTCGGGCACGCGACGTTGTGGGCGTTCCTCGGCGTCGGGTCGGCCGCGCCGGTGGCAGAGCTGGTGATGCGGCACGCCGCGCTGGCCGAGGCCGCCCAGCTGGCTCGCCACGACCGTCGCAAGACCCTCGCCGGGGACCTGCTCGCGGATGTGAAGCTGCGGCTGCTGATGCCAGACGGCCCGGCCGGCTACCAGGCCAGCATCCTGGCCGACGCAGGTGACGTCATCGCGCCGGACGTCGAAGAGGCCATGATTATCGACAACGAGGTCTCCGCCGCCCAGTTCGAGAGCCTGGTGCAGCGGGTGGTGGGGCTGGGCTGGGGCATCGGC
>JACCUM010000146.1 GCA_013811805.1 Geodermatophilaceae bacterium
GGGCGCACCGCGCCCGTTCAAGCTCCGCCCCAAGGGCGGCGGCCGGTCGTTGACCTACCTTCCCGGCCCTGGAGATCTCTTGGTGATGGGCGGATCATGTCAACGAACCTGGGATCACGCCGTCCCCCAGGTGAGCGCTTCCGGGCCGCGGATCAGCATCCAGTTCCGGCATGTGTATCCCCGCTGAGCTTGTCTCCTTAGCTGCACCGGTCACGTTGAGTCAGACAAGGGGTCTCTGGGATTCGTCACCAGACGGCGCTCCTTGGGGGTTGCTGCAGCTGAGCCGGCGGCGGACCCTTGGTGCTTCTGTGTGTGCGCGAAATCCATGGGCCGACACCGGATGAGGGGAGCGGTGACCACCATGGATACCTCCCCGTACACGGAGCAACCCGCCCATCCCCATGACCGGAAGTGGGAACCCGACCACCCGGTTCTGCACGGTGGCGGAGGCGGTGGTGGAGTGCGCTCGGTCGATCGCGACTACTGGCTATGGCCGCTACCGCCGCCCGGCAGACTGCGCGTGGTTTGCAATCAACAGCCAGCAACATTGACCTCACCGTCCAGGATATAGCCGCCGGCCCTTTCCTGGATGCAGCCCGGCGAGGGCAGCCGCTGTGGCCGACCCCATGGCAGAACGGCTCCCAGATCCTCCGCTGACCGCAGTTATTCTGCCGCGGGAATCTTGGACGTCCTTCCGCGGCGGATCCCGCGAGAGTCCCTGTCCTCTGGGAACGGGCACCGCCAGAACCTAAACCTCTGACTCGAAAAGTGACTGGCTCCAGGCGAAGTAGGGCTGGCCAGTGCTGTCGGCTAGTCAGTGTGGGGCGCGGAGCCCAGCTAGAGTGATGGTGACGAGCCTGAGGACCGCGGCCTTGGACGGCAAGCTGCTGGCTGCGGTGAGGGCGTGCAGGCAGTAGTTCGCGAGCTCGTCAGGTTCTACATCGTCCCGGATGTCGCCGGTCTTCGCGCCCACGGTCACCAGATCTCGGATCATCTCGCGGAGCTGCTGCTCGGCTCGGCCTACCTGCGCGTCGCGATGCAGGATCGCCGCGAGTTCATTGTCGTGGTGCCCGTGCGACTCGTGCGCGATAAGGGCGTAGGCCTTGAGCACGGCTTCGAGTCGCGCACCCGCGTCGCTGGCCTGGTCGCGGGCTGCGGCGAGTTGTTCGAGGTGGGCGCCGATCTGCCGTTCGTGCCAGGCGAGCAGGATCGATTCCACGTCTGGGAAGTACTTGTACAGCGTCGCCCGGCCGATGCCGGTCTCCTCGGCGATCTGCGACATCGTTACTGACAGCAGCCCGTGCTCTGCCACCAGCACCGCAGCGGCGTCGAGCGTGGCCTCGCGTACCGCGCGGCGGTGCGCGTCGATCGTGTCGTTCCACAGTTTTGGCACCATTCCCACTATACGTGCTGACCGTGGCGCGACATAGACGCTTGACAGTGACATGTTGTCTCGTAAACTGCATGGAGTGAAGGAACGACAGTTCGACGATGGAGGACAGGCACATGAGTGACTCGCCCCCTTACCCCGACTCCAACCTTGGCACTGGCGCCACGGCTGCTGGGTCTGACCGCGGATCGACCTCCGGCACACCGCGCTGGGTGAAGGTGTTCGGGATCGTCGCCCTTGTCGTGGTCCTGCTGTTCGTCATCCTGCTGCTCACCGGCGGCGGGGCCGGCCACGGCCCCAGTCGCCACGCACAGTCGGACGCGGGTGTGGCTGAGAACGCACCGTCCGTCAGCGTCGGCGGAAACATCGCTTGGCAGCCATGACCATGCGCCCGGGCGTGCGCAAGTTCGCGCTCACCGCACATGTCACTTCCTCGGTGGGCTGGCTCGGTGCGGTGGCGGGCTCCATGGCTGTTGCCGTCGCAGCAGTGACCAGTAGGGATCCTCAGATTGTGCGTGGTGCCTATCTCACGCTGGAGTTGACCGGCTGGTACGTCCTCGTCCCGTTTGCTTTCGCCTCGCTGCTGACCGGGCTCGTTGAGTCACTGGGCACCACCTGGGGCCTGTTCCGGCATTATTGGGTCCTGTTCAAACTCCTGATGAACCTCTTCGCCACCGTCGTACTGCTCCTGTACATGCAGACCTTGAGCTATCTGGCGGGCTTGGCGGCGGACACGAC
>JACCUM010000194.1 GCA_013811805.1 Geodermatophilaceae bacterium
GCTACCCGAACTTGTCCATCGTCGATGGCTCGGCGATCTCGGCGAACCTCGGCGTGAACCCGTCGCTGACCATCACCGCGCAGGCCGAGCGGGCGATGTCCATGTGGCCCAACAAGAGTGCGCCAGATCCGCGTCCGGCACCGGATACCCCGTACGAGCAGGTGGCGCCCGTCGCACCGACCAGCCCCGCGGTGCCCCCGACCGCCCCGGCAGCGCTGCGACTGCTGCCCTAGGGCGGCGCGATCAGGCCTGGGGACCGAGGGTCTCGTCCAGGGACTCGTGGATCTTCGACTCGACGACGCCCTTCATCGGACGCAGGAAGAGCGGTAGGTCGACCTGGACCCGCACGGTGGTGTCGGTGACGTCCAGGGTGCCCCGCGCTGGCTGGGTGATCACGAACTGGTCGCCCTCCCATGCGCCGCTGACCCCGAAGGACGCCCGCAGGTCCTCCAGGAGCGGCTCGGCCCGCTGCTTGGCCTCGGCGACTCCGAGGTCGTGCCCGCGCGTGATGTCGACACTGGCCATGATCTCGCTTGTCCCTCCGTTGAGTGGCCTGGAGGCTAACCGATCATTGGGAGCACAAGCCTCCGGGTACCTCGCCGGTTTCTGCCGCCGTGCCGGACTCACCCGATGCCACAATGGGGCGTGTGGACCTCGACGGCGGCGGCACCAACTGCGACGACATCGTTGCGGGACTGCGTACGGCCGGTGCCCGCTTCGGTTACCAGCACGGCAGCCGCAACGAAGAGACATCGCGACCGACCAGCGATGTCGATGTCGCCGCCTGGTTCGGCGGCCGGCCCCCGGCATCGTGGGAGGTCGCGCTACCGGGCGACGTCGACCTACTCGTCCTGGACACCGCCCCGCTGTACCTGGCTGGCCGGGTCGCGCTGCGGGGGCGCTTGCTCTTCGACGACGAACCGGCGAAGCGCGTGCGCTGGGAAGCGGACACCCGAACCGTCTACCTCGATGAACGCCCCTACATCGAAGTGATGGCCAGGGAGTACCTCGAGGCCGTGGCCCAACGTGGTTGACGCCGAACGACTCAGCCGGCTGCTGGCTCGGGTGAGCGCGGATCTGGCCGATCTGCGAGGGGCCGCCGAACGTGGTGGGCTGGACGAGGACCGGATTGGCCTCCGGGCGGTCAAGTACAGCTTCGTCACGGCTATAGAAGGGTGCACCAGGGCAGCCCAGCATGTGATCTCTTCGGCGGGCCTCGGGATGCCGCAGAGCAACGCCGATGCGCTGCGGTTATTGGGCAAGAACGACGTGATCGAGCCAGAGCTGGCTGAGGCAGTCGCTCGGGCGGTCGGTTTCCGAAACATCCTGGTGCACGAGTATGTCGAGGTCGACGACTCCGTGGTTGTGGCCAACCTGAGTCTGCTCCCAGATCTGGACGCCTTCGTGGTCCAGCTGGCCGGCTGGGCGGCGCAGAAGTGACGCGGCAGGAGTATCTGGTCTCGCGGATGCGCGGGTTCGATACGACGATCTTCTCCGAGATGTCCGCGCTTGCGGTACGGACCGGTTCGATCAACCTGGGCCAGGGCTTCCCGGACACCGACGGTCCGGCCGAGGTCTTCGAGGCAGCCGTCGAAGCGATCCGAGCAGGCCACAACCAGTACCCGCCGGGTCGCGGGATCCCGGCACTTCGCCAAGCGATCGCCGACCATCAGCAGCGCTACTACGGGCTGACTTACGATCCGGACCGAGAGGTCCTGGTCACCGCCGGCGCGACCGAAGCGATTGCCGCGACGATGCTCGCGCTGTGCGAGTCCGGCGACGAAGTGATCGTCCTGGAACCCACGTACGACAGCTACTCCGCATCGATCGCCCTGGCCGGTGCGGTGCTGCGGCCGGTCACCCTGCACCACCCCGAGTACCGGCTGGACATCGACGCCGTACGGGCCGCCGTCTCGCCCCGGACCCGGCTGCTGATGATCAACAGCCCGCACAACCCGACCGGCCGGGTCCTGGACCGAGCCGAGCTGACCGCGATCGCCGAGCTTGCCGTCGAACGTGATCTGATCGTGGTCACCGACGAGGTGTACGAGCACTTGGCCTTCGACCGCGCGCACATCCCACTGGCCACCCTGCCCGGAATGCGCGACCGTACGATCACGATCTCCTCGGCCGGAAAGACGTTCTCCTGCACCGGGTGGAAGGTCGGCTGGGTCTGTGCCAGCCCGGCGTTGACCGACGCGGTGGCGACCACGAAGCAGTTCCTGACCTACGTCAACGGTGCGCCGTTCCAGCACGCGATCGTGGCCGGCCTCGCACTGCCGGAGAACCGCATCGAGGACATCGCTACCAACCTTCGAAACCGCCGAGACCAACTGCGCGACGGTCTGCTGGCCGCCGGGTTGGACGTACACCCGTGCGAGGGGACCTACTTCCTGACCGTGGACGTGGCCTCGCTCGGCGAGAGCGACGGCCTGGCCTTCTGCCGCGCCCTGCCTGAGCGGATCGGCGTGGTCGCCATCCCGAGTTCGGTGTTCTATCTCGACCCCGGACCGGCTCGTTCGCTCGTACGGTTCGCGTTCTGCAAGCAGGCGGCCGTGCTGGACGGGGCCGTCCGGCGGCTAGTTGAGTTGAGTACCCACAGGGTCAGGAGTCCGGCATGAACGTGGCAGCGATCCAGCACGACATCACCTGGGAGGACAAGGATGCGAACTTCGCCCACCTCCGCCCACAGATCGCCGCTGCCGCGGACAAAGGCGCCCGACTGGTCGCGCTGACCGAGATGTTCGCCACCGGTTTCTCCATGTCGTCCACGACGCTGGCCGAGGGCCACGACGGCCCGAGCACGCAGTTTCTCCGCGAACAAGCCCAGAGCCATGACATCTGGATCGGCGGCTCGATCATCCAGCGGCACCCTTCGGTCCGCTTGCCGTACAACCAGTTCGTCCTCGCCGGGCCGGCCGGGCAGGTGCACCGGTACGCCAAGCTGCACCCGTTCTCCTACGCCGGTGAGCACGAGCATTACTCGGCCGGCGCGCAGACGATCTCGGTGGACATCGGGGGCGTACGGGTCACGCCGTTCATCTGTTACGACCTACGCTTCGCCGACGTCTTCTGGGAACGGGCTGCAGCGACCGACTGCTATCTGGTGGTGGCCAACTGGCCCTCGCCGCGGCGAACACACTGGCGCAGCCTGCTCACTGCCCGGGCCATCGAGAACCAGGCCTACGTCGTCGGCGTCAACCGGGTCGGCAGTGGCGGCGGCAACGAGTACGCCGGCGACAGCTTGATCGTCGACCCATCGGGTGAGACCGTGGCCGATGCGGGGGCCAAGGAGCAGACGATCCTCGCCGACGTCGACCCGAGCCTGGTGGCGAAGGTCCGGTCGGACTTCCCATTCCTGGCCGATCGGCGCGGCTGAGCCCTCGATAGTGGCGTCGGTAGCTGGACGTACGGTGGGGCGCATGACGCAATCGAGCAGTTCCGAGGCGCAGGCCGATCAGCAGGGGACGGGCGGCTGGCAGGGACCCAACGCCGCTCAGATGCCAGTGAACGTTCCTGAGGACGGCGGGCCCGCTGTCGGCGAGGGGATGGTCAACACCGGGCAGCCCGGCGACCCTACCGCCGAGAAGGACCCTGACGACTGGGTGACCGGTGACGAGCCGGCCACCGGCGCGCAGCTCAGCTACTTGGAGACCTTGGCCCGCAAGTCCGGCCGTGACGTTCCCGATCGGCTCAGCAAGGCCGACGCTTCGCGGCTGATCGACGAACTCCGGGCGGAGTCCAGCAAGTCCCCGTGATGCACCATGACCAGATGGCCAGCCAGGCCCTGAGCAGATCCTGGTCTGCACATCCATTACACTCGGCGGGCCCCAATGGTGCGCGAGCCCCCATCGTCTAGTGGTCCAGGACGCCGCCCTTTCAAGGCGGTAGCACGGGTTCGAATCCCGTTGGGGGTACGTACAGCGCGCCCGTACGATCGAAGTCGGTACCACCAGCAAGGCCCTGTAGCGCAGTTGGTTAGCGCGCCGCCCTGTCACGGCGGAGGTCGCCGGTTCGAGCCCGGTCAGGGTCGCTGCTCCGCCCGATGTTCACACATCGGTCCGGAGTTGCAAGGAGGCCGTACCGCTCTCGCCAGCGGTACGGCTTCGCGGGGCAGGTAGCTCAGTCGGTACGAGCGCTCGCCTGAAAAGCGAGAGGTCGGCGGTTCGACCCCGCCCCTGCCCACCCGAAGCGAGCGAAGTGGTCACAAACAACAATCCGAGTACCGGTGGATTCAAGCGGTCGTCGCAACACCTGGTGGTGTAATACCGGGGCTTTGGGTCAGTGAGTATGTGCAGGCTGAGTGCACGCAAGCGGTCCGCTTCTAGACTTGCGGACCTGATGGACTTCGAGCTTCAGCAGATCGGCCTATTCCACCCGCGGTCAAGCAGATCATCGATCTGCAGCGCAATACCGCGTCTAATCGTGCCGGCATGCTCGTTGTCGAAGGGCTCTGGGCGCACAACGTGGTGCGTGAAACCGGCACTCAGGTCAGGTCTTTCTGTGGTGCCCGGACGCGAGCTACTCCGACGAGGCACGGCTCCTAGCGAGCAAGACGGTCGATCTGGCTGAGACCTCGTACCGGATCTCGGAGAAGGCACTGGCTCGGATCACCGAGCGGGACAAGCCGGATGGACTGGTCTCGATCGTACGGATGCCCAACTGGCAGCGAACCGACGTGAATTCGGCGAAGACGCGTTGGTGCTGGTCGCCGACGGGCTCGAGATTCCCGGCAACCTCGGAACGCTGATGAGGACGATGGACGCTGTGGCCGCCGACTGCCTGGTGCTCACCAACCGGCGGACCCGTGCGAGCCACCCCAAGGTCTTCCGCGGCTCGCACGGGATGAGCCTGTCCGTACCGACCGTGGACTTCGACGAGGTGACCGAAGCCATCGACTGGCTGGCCGTCCATGACTTCACCGTCTACCTCGCTGACACCGCCTCGGCGGTTGACTACCGCGAGGCGGACTACGGCGGCCGGGTCGCCATCGTCGTCAGCAGCGAGCGGTACGGCATCTCCAGGCCCTGGTACGAGCGGGGCTACGGCGCAGTGTGCATCCCCATGCTGGGCCGCTCGGACTCGCTCAACGTGTCGATCTCGGCGTCGATCTTGCTCTATGAAGCCCGCGCCGCCCAAGGCCGTTGAGCGCCAGGTCCGGCGGCGGCGGCTACATCCGGGCGAAGGCGTCGATGTCGGTCTCGAACTCGTGCACGATGGCCCGGGTCAGCGTCGGGCGGGTGTCGGCGATCGCGTGCAGGAAGTCATCGACGTTCGCGCGAGCCAGCCCAGAGTGGAGGCGAGGACCGGAGCCCTGATCGCCGAACACGTCGCGCTCGAACGCGGTTTGCGCGGCCTTGCGCGCGGCAAAATCGATGTCGGCCGGGGTGAACAGGGCGGTCGCCTCCACCAAGCGCTGGATGTCGATTTCCGCATCGGTGATCTGGGCCACGTAGTTGCGCCAGATGGCGGCGCGGGCGGCTTCGTCGGGCGGTCCGACCGGGAGCACATAGTCGAAGCGCCCAGGTCGAAGAAACGCCGAGTCCAGGCTGTGGATGACGTTCGTCGCACAGACGAGCAGGTGCCGGGCGCGTTCTCTGAAGACCGGGATCAGCTTGAGTAATTCGTTGGTGACCGCATGGGTCACCGGCCGGCCGTCGCGGGTTGCGGCGATCTCCTCCACCTCGTCAATGAACAAGACGACCTCGTCAAGCTCGACGA
>JACCUM010000264.1 GCA_013811805.1 Geodermatophilaceae bacterium
CCGTCGGCGATCGCCGCACCGATCGCGCCACCGCCCAATGCAAGCCCGCCGCCGACCATCGCCAGACCGAGCAGAGTTCCATCGCCCCCGCCCTCGGCAGCCACTGCCAGCACACTGGACACACTCATGTCTTCTCCTCGTTTTCCCGTGCCACACCTCGACGGGTAGGCCACGAATTGTCTGCTGGGGAGCAGAAGCAGCCGCGCCTAATGCGCCGCTGCCTCTTCGTCACTGCCCACCGCTTCGCTGAAGTATATGACAGTGAGCAGGGTGAAAATCAGGGCCTGGATCACGCCGATGAACATGTCGAACAGCTTCCAAGCGGCGTTCGGAGCCCACAGGATGTAGGCCGGCAGCAAGGTGATGATCGAGACCATGATCCCGCCGGCAAAGATGTTGCCCCACAGCCGCAGGGACAACGAAACCGGCCGGGCGAAGTACTGCGTGATGAACTCGAACGGAGCGAGGAATGCGTACGGCTTGGTCAGGTGTCCGAAGTGCCTCTTGGCACCGCGGGCACGGATCCCGGCGACCTGCACCCAGATGATCACCAGCAGCATCATCGGGTAGGCCAGGTTGACGTCCGCAGTCGGTGGCGGCAGGTAGTGCTCGGTGGGCAACGCAGCCAGCAGGTTGCAGATCAAGATGAACGCGAAGAGCGTGACGCCCAGCGAGACAACGCCGCGAGGCGCCCGCAGCCCCATGCCGTCGCGGACTTGACCCTGCACCCAGCCGGTGAGGGCCTCGAAGACCAGCTGCAGCTTGGTCGGCCGGCCCCGGGTCACTCCCCGCGCCATATAGAGCCCAAGCCCGCACACGATCGTCCCGGCGATCACCGTCGCCAGGATCGTGTCGAGATTGAAGGTGAAACCGAAAAACTCGCCGGTCCAGTGCTCACCGGGTTTGATTTCCTCGGCAGCCAGCACTCTCGGCACCTGGCTCTCGTCGTTCGTCATCTCTGTCGGATCTCCTTGATCAGCGGCAGCATCGAAGTCGCGACGGCGAGTAACTGGAACACGGCGAGCCCGCCGAACACGGCGACCCCGGCGGGGCGGAACAGCAAAACGAGGCCGAAGGCGAGCACGGTGATCGCCCCGAGCCGAAGGAGCACAGATCCGGAGAACCTGACCTTGGAAGGCCGCGTGTCGGAGAAGCGCTCCACCGACGTCACGACAAGAGCAGAGTTCAGGAGCCCCAGGCCAAGACCGACGCAGCCGAACAACGCATAGCCGAGCTGACCCAACGGAACCAGAATGACGACCCCGAGCAGTCCCGCCACGACAGCCGCAATCGCCGATCGCCGGAGTGTGATCCGGGTGATCGGAGGGGGCGCCGGTGTTTCGGTCACCACGAAGATCTCATCTCATTCACATGTACCTCTTGAACAGCTTGTAGACGTAGAAGCACGCGGCGACCACACCCAGTCCCAGACCGACGAGAGCGAATCCGGGGAACGTGCCGAAGGGCAGATCGGCCAGCCACCCGAGGCCGAATCCGGCGACCAGGCACAAGGCCAGGGTGAGCCCCATGGAGAGCAGGTCGCCCAGTTCGGGACCGCTGGCGTCCATCGTGACCCGACGCTACCAGAGCGCCGCGATGCCCTGCCGGCGCTGACCTTTGCCGGACCTCCTGGTTCGATGTGCCGTACTCGCTGCTCACCTCAGGGCTTTGGCTCGTTGCGGCATGGGGCCGGCTGGACGCCCGCGGCGGTACTTTGGGAGTTGGGAAAGAACGACCGCGATGAGGGCCAGGACGGCCATGGCGATCAGCACCGGGATCGTGTGGCGGGTGATCGCGATGGCCACCGTGCCGAAGGCGAGCAATCCCGACCACAGGTACATGGTCAGCACCGCTCGCCGCTGGGAGTGGCCGATCTCGAGCAGCCGGTGATGCAGATGCTGTTTGTCCGGTGAGAACGGCGAGCGGCGGGCCCGGGTTCGCCGAAGGACGGCCAGGATCAGGTCCACCAGCGGGATGGCCAGGACCGCCAACGGGATCAGCAGGGGCAGGGTCAGCGGCAGCACGCCCCCGAGCGAGGACAAGGTCTGGGGGTCGGCCCGCCCGGCAGCTGACACGGCGGCCGCCGACAGCATCAGCCCGATCAGCATGGACCCGCTGTCGCCCAGGAAGATCCGGGCCGGATAGAAGTTGTGCGGCAAAAAGCCCAGACAGGCACCGGCCAGCAGGGCCGTCGTGAGGGTCGGTGCCGAGGCGACGTCGCCGTATCCCGTACGGGCCAGGTAATAGGAGTAAGCGAAGAAGGCCAGGGCCGCGATGCCGGCGACCCCGG
Organism: Geodermatophilaceae bacterium; assembly: GCA_013811805.1. Classification (GTDB taxonomy): domain Bacteria; phylum Actinomycetota; class Actinomycetes; order Mycobacteriales; family Geodermatophilaceae; genus JACCQS01. The sequence goes on from JACCUM010000264.1 coordinate 2,291, forward strand.
CCAGCAATCCGTCCAGACCGTCGACCATGTTCATCGCGTTCACGGCCAAGACGGTGAGCAGGATCGTCAGTGGTACTCCGACATCGGAACCCAGGGACACGGTGCCGATGTCGCCGAAGGGGACGTACACATACTGCAACTGCACCCCGAGCAGCACCATCACCCCTGCGCAGGCGATCTGCCCGACGAACTTGGTGAGCGGGTCCAGGTCGAACCGATCGTCGACCGCCCCGAGCAGGCAGATCAGGCCTCCGGCCACCAGAACGGCAGTGGTCTCTGAGCTGTAGCCAAAGGTGCGCTGCAACGCCGGGAGCTGATGGGCCAGGAGCATCCCGGCAGCCACTCCGGCGTACATCCCGAAACCGCCCCAACGCGGGGTCGGGATCGCATGGACATCGCGGTCCCGAACCTGCGTCATCGCGCGGAAGTGCCGGGCCAGCGAACGGATGACGGAGGAGGCAAGAAAGGTCACGATCGCCGTGGTCAGCAGGACGACCGAGTACTCACGCACCGGTTGGCACCACCATCAACATGTCGTGTCAGCTCGCGGGATTGTCAGGCGCTGGGGTCGGGATAGGCCGGATGGGCAGCGACGAGATCCCCGACCTCGGCGGCGATCTCGGCGGCGTGTGCACCGGTCGTGTCCCGGATCGCTCGACCGATCAGCGAGGCGACCCGCGACATCTCGTCTTGACCCATCCCCTGGGTCGTGACCGACGGTGACCCCACCCGGACACCGGAGGCGACACTCGGCGGCTGCGGGTCGTACGGAATCGCGTTCTTGTTCAACACGATTGCCGCAGCATCGCAGCGGGATTCCGCCTCGGCACCGGTCGCGCCGGTCTCAGTGAGGTCGAGTAGCGCGAGGTGGGTGTCCGTGCCACCAGTGACCGCACGCAGACCCTCCGCCTCGAGCCCACTGGTCAGCGCCTGCGCGTTGACGACGACCTGCCGGGCGTAGGCCTGGTACGCCATGGTCTGGCACTCCTTGAGGTTGACCGCCTTTGCGGCCACCGAGTGCATCAGCGGACCGCCCTGCATCATCGGGAACACCGCCTTGTCGATCGCCTTGGCGTGCTCGGCCTTGCACACGATCGCGCCACCTCGGGGACCGCGCAGCACCTTGTGGGTCGTGAAGGTCACCACGTCCGCGTATGGCACCGGACTCGGAATGGCAAGGCCGGCAACAAGGCCGATGAAGTGCGCTGCATCCACGATGAGGATCGCCCCGACCTCGTCGGCGATCTCCCGGAAGCAGGCGAAGTCGATGGTCCGCGGAATCGCCGAACCGCCGCAGACGATGACCTTGGGATGGTGCTCACGGGCAAGGTCACGGACCTCGTCGTAGTCGATGTGCTCGGTCTGCTTGCTCACCCCGTAGTGCTTGGCGTTGAACCACTTTCCCGAGAAGGACACCTTGGTTCCGTGGGTGAGGTGCCCGCCGTGCGGCAGCGCCATCCCCAGCAGGGTGTCTCCCGGTGACATGAAGGCGCCGTACGCCGCGAGGTTCGCACTCGCTCCGGAGTGCGGCTGCAGATTGGCGTGCTCGGCGCCGAAGAGCTGCTTTGCTCGGGCGATGCCGATCTCCTCGGCCTTGTCCACCTCGGCGCAGCCGCCGTAGTAGCGCTTACCCGGATAACCCTCGGCGTACTTGTTGGAAAGGGTGGAGCCCAGGGCGGCCAGCACTGCCGGGCTGGTGAAGTTCTCGCTCGCGATCAGTTGCAGCCCGCCGCGCAGCCGCCCCAGCTCACCGAGGATCACGTCGGCAATCTCCGGGTCGGTCTCGCGGAGAGCGTCGAAGTCCGGCCCCCAATAAGTGGCACTGGTCATGGGTGCGGCTGCTCCTCGGGACTCGGCTGAACTGGGGCCGGTTCGGGCTGGGCTGCCCTGCGGCGCAGCTGCGCTGAGGTGGGCTCAGGCGGTTCCGGATCTGCTGCCACCGTACGGAGGGTCGGCACCAGATACTGCAACCGGGACTGCGACACGGCGCCGATGCGCAGGACCCGCGGTGGGTCCACCGTGCAGTCCACGATGGAGCTGGGCTCGCCGTCGATGCGCGGGCCGTCATCGAGCACCACGGCCACCAGGTCGCCGAGCGCCTCGATCGCCTCGTCCGCCGTGCGTGCCGGCGGATGTCCGGAACGGTTGGCGCTGGAGACTCCGAGCGGGCCGGTCTCGCGGAGCAGGTCTCTGGCCAAGTCGTCGTCGGGCACGCGTACGGCGACCGTCCCCTGTCCGTCACCGAGGTCCCAGGCCAGTGAGGGCGGATGTTCGACGATGACGGTCAGCCCGCCGGGCCAGCAGGCGCGGGTGAGCAGCCGGGCCGAGGAACCCACGTTCGTCGCCACGCCCTCGAGGGTGTCCGCGTCGGCGATGAGGACAGGCACTGGCATTGCCCGGCCGCGGCCCTTGGCGGCCAGCAGTCCGGTGATCGCTCTCGGGGTGAAGGCATCCGCCGCAACTCCGTACACCGTGTCGGTAGGCAGGATGACCAGCTTGCCGGCCCGGATGGCACTGGCTGCCGCGTCGATCCCAGCCCGTCGCTGGGCGTCGTCGGAGCAGTCGAACCGCTGACTCATTCCCCCATCATCCCGCCTCCACTGCTGGCGGTGTCACGCGATCTCCAGTCCTCCCATGAGCACAACGTCCGCGCTGCTCCGGATCAGGGCGGCAGCGCAGAACGGAGAGTTGGACGTCGTCTGCACCCGCCTGGGGATACGCGTCCTGACGGTCTTCGGCAGCGCCGTACGCGGCGCTACCTCGCCTCGGGACCTGGACATCGCAGTCCTCTATCAGCCCGGCGGGACGCCTGACGACTTGCGCACGCTCGAGCAGCTCAGTGATCTGGCGGGGACGGACCAGATCGACCTCTTGGTGCTAGACCGTGCCACGCCTACAGCCCGTCGCAACGCCGTGGTGCCAGCCCTCCCGCTCTTCGAGAGCGAGCCAGGGGCCTTCGCTTCGTTCCAGATGGCCGCTATCGGCGAGTACCTGGAGACGGACTGGCTGCGCGCTCTCGATCTCGATCTGCTGCGCCGATGACGCCGCGGGCGCTGGACGTCTCGACGGTCCAGGCGAAGCTGCGCCTCATGCGAGACCTCGTAGACGATCTGAGCACCGCCGGTGAGCCTGATGCGACGCGTCTACGGGAGCAACGACTACTGCTGCGAGCAATCGAACGCGTCCTCACCCAGCTGGTGGATCTATCGGTGGCCGTCAACAGCCACATCGTCGCCACCACGACAGGTCGGGCACCAACCAGCTATCGGGAGTCTTTCTCGTTGGCTGCGGAGGCTGGGCTCATCGACTCCGGGCTCGCCGCAGCTCTGCAACAAGCGGTGGGAATGCGCAACCTGCTCGTACACGACTATGTGGCCATAGACGTCCATCGCGTGGCGTCCGCCATCCCGCTGGCTCGCGAACAGTTCGACCGGTACATCCACGACGTGGCCACCTGGATATCCGACCAGTGACTGTTTCGAGCCCACCACCATGCAGATGGCGACTGTTCGTCCATGCTGGGGCCGTCGGGAGGTCAGGCCGAGCCGGTGTCGCCGGATCCGGCCAGTTGCTCGGTACGGGAGGCCAGCACCAGTGCCTCGATGATCGCGTCCAACTCCCCGTCCAGGACCTGTTCGAGGTTGTTGGCCTTGTAGCCGATGCGGTGGTCGGCGATCCGGTTTTCTGGGAAGTTGTACGTCCGGATCCGCTCGCTGCGGTCGACCGTACGGACCTGGCTGTGCCGTACGTCATTGGCCGCCCCTGCCGCTGCCTCCATGGCCGCAGCCAGCATCCGGGCCCGCAGAATCCGCATGGCCTGTTCCCGGTTCTGCAGTTGTGACTTCTCGTTCTGGCAACTCACGACCAGGCCGGACGGCATGTGGGTGATCCGGACGGCGGAGTCGGTGGTGTTGACGCTCTGCCCACCCGGACCGGAGGAGCGATACACATTGATCCGCAGGTCGTTGGGATCGATGGTGACCTCGACGTCCTCGGCTTCGGGCATGACCAGGACACCGGCTGCCGAGGTGTGGACACGGCCCTGCGACTCGGTGACCGGCACCCGCTGCACCCGATGCACGCCGCCCTCCCACTTCAGCCGGGACCAGATGCCCGGCTCGTCGGCCGTGCGCGCTTTGACCGCGACGCTGACGTCCTTGTAACCACCCAGGTCGGATTCGACCGCGTCGAGGACCTCGGTTTGCCAGCCCTTGCGCTCGGCGTAGCGCAGATACATGCGGAGTAGATCCCCGGCGAACAGTGCGGACTCTTCCCCACCCTCGCCGGCCTTGATCTCGAGGATGACGTCCTTGTCGTCATTGGGATCGCGCGGCAGCAACAATTCCTCGAGCCGCTCGGTGAGCGCTTCGATCCGTACCGCCAGTTCTTCAGCCTCCAGCGCGAAGCCGGCGTCCTCGTCGGCCAACTCACGAGCTGCGATCAGATCGCCGCGCGCGGCTTCGAGCTCGCGGTGGGTGGCCACGACCGGTCCCAACCGGGAGTAGCGCCGACCGAGCGTCCTGGCCCGGGTCCCATCCGCGTGTACGGCCGGATCGGCCAGGGCGCTTTCCAGCTCTTGATACTCGGCGAGGATCTCGGTCAGGCGCTGCGGATCAGCCGAAACGGGGGCGCTCATCACGTGCTCCTTTCCGAGGAAGTAGGTGGGGTCTCGAGACAGCAAACAGCGCCTGCCGCCCACCGGATGAGGGTGAGCGCACAGGCGCCGTTGGTGGAGCTAGCTGTCGGCTTTGGCGCTTTCGGTGCTCGTGCGCTTGCCGAAGCGGCGCTCGAATCGGGCCACCCGTCCACCGGTGTCCAGAATCTTCTGCTTCCCGGTGTAGAAGGGGTGACACGCCGAGCAGACCTCGGCGTGCATGACGCCATTCTTGGCCGTGCTGCGGGTGGTGAAGGTGTTCCCGCAGCTACAGGTCACCTGGGTGTCCACGTAGTCGGGATGGATAT
>JACCUM010000270.1 GCA_013811805.1 Geodermatophilaceae bacterium
CCATCATCGCCGTAGTCGTTGCAGTCATCGTTCTGATCATCGTGCTTGTATGAGGTGACGTTCGAGCACCTCTTGCCCGCGGCGAGGCGACCGGTCGGGCGTCCGGCTGGTCCCTCACCTGCGCCGCTGTCAGCAAAGAGCTTGTGGTGTCCGAGGGGGGACTTGAACCCCCACGCCCGTTAAAGGGCACTAGCACCTCAAGCTAGCGCGTCTGCCATTCCGCCACCCGGACCACATGCACCTGGTGAACAGGTGCAGCGAGCAACGATACCGAAGGCGCGCGCAGGCGCACTGGTGGCCGGGTGGTAGGAAAGGCCCATGGCAACGCCGCCCCAGTCCCGGACCGCGCGAGACGAGGTCGTGGAGCTCTGCTCCGACCTGATCCGCATCGACACGACCAATACCGGTGACACTCAGACGAGCGCTGGTGAACGGGTTGCGGCGGAGTACGTCGCCGGGAAGCTCGACGAGATCGGCTTGCAGACGACGATCCTCGAGTCCACCAGGAGCCGGGCCAGCGTGGTGGCCCGGATCGCCGGCCAGGACCGGTCCCGGGATGCCCTGCTGATCCACGGCCACCTCGATGTCGTGCCGGCCGAACCCGCCGAGTGGAGCGTGCACCCCTTCTCGGGCGAGGAGCGCGACGGTTACCTCTGGGGCCGCGGCGCGGTCGACATGAAGGACATGGACGCGATGACCCTGGCCGTGGTCCGGCAGTGGCACCGCGAGGGGTACGTGCCACCCCGCGACATCGTGCTGGCCTTCGTCGCCGACGAGGAGGCCGGCGGCAAGCTGGGTGCCCGGTGGCTGGTGGACAATCACGCGGATCTCTTCGAGGGTTGCACCGAGGCGATCAGCGAGGTCGGCGGCTTCAGCCTGACCGTCCGCGAGGACCTGCGCCTGTACCTGATCCAGACCGCCGAGAAGGGCTTGGGCTGGATGCGGCTGAGCACCACCGGGCGCCCGGGGCACGGCTCGATGGTGCATGAGGACAACGCGGTCACCCGGCTCTGCGAGGCGGTCACCAAGCTCGGCCGGCACCAGTTCCCGATCACGATGACCAAGACGGTGCGCCAATTCTTGGACGCGATCAGCGAGGCGTACGGGATCGAGTTCGATCTCGACGACATCGACGCGACTCTGGCGAAGCTCGGCAGCCTGGCGAACTTCATCGGAGCGACCCTGCGCAACACGGCCAACCCGACGATGCTGGACGCCGGTTACAAGGCGAATGTCATTCCGAGTTCGGCCAGCGCGGTCGTGGACGGACGGTTCCTCCCTGGGCAGGAGGAGGAGTTCGAACGACAACTCGACGAGATCCTCGGTCCGGACATCAGCCGAGAGTGGATCGTCAAGGACCAGGCCCTGGAGACGGGATTCGACGGTCCGCTGGTCGAGCAGATGGTGGCGGCCCTTCGAGCCGAGGACTCCTGCGCCTGGCCGATTCCCTTCACGATGTCCGGGGGCACGGACGCCAAGTCCTTCGAGCGGCTCGGCATGCGCTGCTTCGGCTTCTCACCGCTCAAACTTCCACCCGACCTGGACTTCGCCGGTCTGTTCCATGGCATCGACGAGCGGGTCCCGATCGAGGGCCTGCACTTCGGCGTACGCGCCCTGGACCGTTTCCTGAGAGCATGTTGACGAGCGGCCAGGCGCCAGCCGGGAACGCATCCTGGCCGGGGTCAGGGATGAGCCGCCGGGCGCAAACCGACTCCGCACCTAGGCTGGGCCAGGGATGACCCCACGCCGGCGCACAGCTCTGATCACCGGCGGGATCGGCGGGTTCGGCCTGGCATTGGCTCGACTGCTGCTCGGCCGCGACTTCACAGTCGCGTTGGCCGACCTGGACGTCGAGCAGGGCCAGAAGGTGGCCGAGGAACTCGACGTCTTGTTCATCCCACTCGACGTCGGGGATCTCGCGGCCAACCACCGGGCGGTAGCCCTCGTCGAATCCCACTACAACGCGCTCGATGCCGTCTTCCTCAACGCCGGCATCGTCGGGAGGCAGGACCCGACGGCACCGTTGGACATGAAGGCATACGAGGCGATCTTGGACGCCAACTTGCATGGAGTCACGTACGGGATCGACGCGGCCAAACCAGCGCTGCGTCGGGCCGGCGGCGGCCGGATCGTGGTCACCGCCTCACTGGCCGGGTTGGTCCCGATGCCCGGTGACCCGCTCTACTCGATGACCAAGAGCGCTGCGCTGGCCTACAGCCGGGCAATCGCTCCCCACCTGGCAGAGCAGGGAATCACGCTGTCCATCGTGTGTCCCGGGTTCGCCGACACGCCGCTGATCGGGCCGATGCGGTCTGCGTTCGAGGACGCAGGATTCCCGATCCTCACCGCAGATGACGTTGCCGCTGCACTGCTGTTGGCACACGACGAAGCCGAAGCCGGGTCGGCCTACGTGGTACAACCCGGCTCGCCACCGATGCCGTACCGGTTCCGCAACGTCCCCGCGGCTCGGGATCCCTCAGGTGCCAGCGTCGCCGTCCCAACCGGGCTGTCGGCGCACTCCCCGGCGGGAGAACCCGGTCAGCCCAGCTGAAGGAGATCGCCTGCCCCGACTCACCAGTTCCGAGCCTCCCGGAGCAAAGCAGTCCACGCGTGCGCGATGTGCGGTTCGGTACGGGCGGCCGCGCGGGTGACCAGGTACATCGTGTTGATGGGCGAGTCGTCGGCCTGCAGCACCGACGCGAGTCGGCCCGCCGCCAGGTCCTCGGCGCACAGGTAGCGGGGCAGGACTGTGAGGCCGGCCCCGGCTACCGCGGCGGCACGCAAGCCGCGCAGGTCGGGAACGACCAGCACTGCGCGGCCGCTCGGTGCGACCCCCAGAACATGCCGCCACCACCTTCGTAGGATCGGCAGCTCTTCGGCATAGGCGAGCAGCGGGACGGCCTGCAGTGCCTTCGCGGGCTGAGCGGCCAGCACCTCAGGGTTCAGATCGGCGACTAGGGACGGGGCCGCAACGAGCAGGAACTCCTCGTCGTACAACGGCTCGCTGTGCAGACCGCGGCGGCGCGGCCGTACGGTGCTGACCACCAGATCCAGCTGCCCGGACACGAGTTCTCCGAGCAGGTCATCGGCGAGATCGAGCCGGCATCGAAGCGCTACCCCGGCTGCGATGGTCTCCGCCAGTGCCGGAAGCACGCAGGTGGTGATGAACTCCGCCGGACCACCCAGGCGCAACGTCCGGCCCTGGAGCGAGGGCCTCCGCCCGAGGTCCGCCGATACCGCCGCCAACATGTCCAGTGGCTCGTCGAGACGTCGGGCCAAGTCCTCGCCCGCGGCGGTGGGCACCACTCCCCGAGGCTGGCGCAGGAACAGCACCTGACCGGCGGCCATCTCCAACGCGCGCAACTGGGTGGTGACCGTGGGCTGGGCCAGCCCGAGCAGCCGGGCAGCCGCTGTCAGGGTGCCGGTTCGGTGCACCGCGTGGAAGGTCCGGAGCAGGTCCAGGGACACCTCATGCGCGGCCATGGTACGAGAATGCCATAGATAACCTGATGGCTGCGTGCTGCCCGATCTGTTGGCCGGCTATGTCTGTTCGGCACAGAGTGGGTCCGTACGCCGGTTCGCCGGCACGACCGACCAGACAGGAGCCAGCATGACCCGAGCCCGCACGAAGAAGATCCTGATCGGCTTGACCAGCCACGGCGACCTCGCCGGACTGCGCCCGACCGGTTACTACCTGTCCGAAGTAGCCCACCCATGGCGGGTCTTCATCGACGCCGGCTACACCGTCGACCTGGTCAGCACCGAAGGGGGTCAGCCACCGGTCGACGGCGCGGACCTGAGTGACCCGATCCAAAGAGCCTTCACCGACGACGTCGAGATGCAGCGCAAGGCTCGGGAAACCCCGCGCTTCGCGAACGTGGACGTAGCGGCGTACGACGCGGTGCTCTTCGCCGGCGGGCACGGCACCATGTGGGACTTCCCGGACGATCCGGACCTGGCCCGTGTCGTGAGGGACGTCTACGAGGACGGTGGCGTGATCGCCGCGGTCTGCCATGGTCCGGCAGCGTTCGTCGGCGTCACGCTGTCCGACGGCCGGTCGCTGGTCGAGGAAAAGCAGGTCGCAGCCTTCACCGACGCCGAGGAATCTGCTGTCGGCTTGGCCGAGGTCGTCCCGTTCCTGCTGCAGACCAGGCTCGAAGAGATCGGAGCCAAGCACACCGGCGCGCCCAACTTCGAATCGCACGTGGTCACCGACCAGCGGCTGGTGACGGGTCAGAACCCGGCTTCGGCAACCGGCGTGGCGCACGCGGTACTCGCGGCCCTGGCCCCTAAGTCGATCGCTGATCTCTGGCCTACGTTGGAACGGCCGTGCTGAATTCGCTGGGTGGCGGGCGGCGGAGGAGATGACCACGGTGATGCCGCGCCTGAGGCGGCGCGAAGCGCTGTTGCTGGTGCTGATGTGCTCGACGCAGTTCCTCAATGTGGCCAACATCAGCTCGGTCAACATCGCGCTGCCCGATATCGCGGCCGATCTGGGCTTCAGTGCGGCGACGCTCCCGTGGGTCGTGTCGGCCTACCTCCTGACCTTCGCGGGCTTTCTCCTGGTCAGTGGCCGAATCGCCGATCTGATCGGCCGGCGCAAGGTATTGATCATCGGATTCGCGATCTTCGCTGTGTGCACTCTGGTGGACGCCGTTGCGGTCGACCCGCAGATGTTGGTCGTGGCGCGCGCCGTACAGGGCATTGGTGCGGCGGCCACGATCCCGGCCGCCTTGGGCATCCTGACCAGCACCTTCACCGAGGCATCGGCGCGCAGCCGGGCGGTTGCAGCCTTCGGTGCCGCAGGCGCCGTCGGGTTCGCCTCCGGCCTGATCCTCGGCGGTGTGGTCACCGGCCCACTTGGCTGGCGTTGGGTGTTCGGCATCACGGTGGTGCCCGCCGTGCTGCTGCTCGCGCTCACGTTCCGCTTCGTTCCGCGCGACGATGCGAGTGACCTCGCCAAGGGCCGCGTCGATGTGATCGGCGCGTTGACGGCCACCGCCGGCCTGCTCGGGTTGGTGTTCGCCCTCACCAACGCCAGCAGATCGGGATGGGCATCGCTTGGCACCCTCACGGCCCTGATCGGCGGGATCATGCTGCTGGGCGCATTCCTGTGGGTGCAGGCACGAGTGCGGGAGCCGCTGATGCCGCCCCGCCTCTGGCGACGACCGAACCTGGCCGCCGTGATGGTGATCGGCTTGTGCCTTTTCGCAGCCTGGGTCGGTGCGAACTTCTTCCTGGTTCTCACGCTGCAGCGGGCGCTCGGATACAGCGCCGGCGAAGCAGCGATGGCGCTGCTCCCGCTCGCCATCGGCGGCCTTGTCTTTGCGACACTGACCGGCCGCCTGTTGCCGCGGTCCGGACCCAAGCCGCTGCTGGTCGCCGGCCTCTCCGTGTACGTGTCTGGTCTCGGGATGATGGCCGTCATCGACACCGGGACCGGCTACTGGCCGCACGTCCTGATTGCCATCCTGTTGGCCGTCGCGGGCAACAGCATCACCTTCGTGGCAGCGAACGTGGTCGCCATGGCCCGCGCTCGTCCGGACGAGCAGAGCCTCGTCGGCGGCCTGTTCAACACCGGCATGCAGGTCGGCGGTGGTCTCGGGCTCGCCATCATGAGCGCGGTGGCCGCCGGCCGGATCGATGCCGGCTCATCCACCGAGGCGTTGCTGTCCGGTTATCAAGCGGCTTTCTGGACTGCTGCCGGCATCGCCGCGCTAGGCCTGCTGGTCACCGCGGTCTTCCTCCGAACCGCTGGCCCGAAACCATCAAGCTTGGACTCGGGCCCCACGCCGAAGGTCGGGCCGGCCTGACCGATCAAGGATGGCCTCTGCTCACTGTTCCTGTTCGGTCGACCTGATCAGGATCTCGTTGATGGCGACATGTCGCGGCCGCGTCACTATGTAGACGATCGCATCGGCGATGTCGACCGCCTGGAGCCGTTCCACGTCGACGAAGCGCTGCTTGATGCTCTCGAGGATCTCCAGCCGGTTCTGGCTCGACAGTTCGGTGGCAACGGCTCCGGGCTCGACCGGAGCATCGAGGATCGGCCCGAGCAACAGCACACCCGCGTTGTTGACCAGGATGTCCAGGGTGCCGTACTCAGCGATAGTGCGCTGCACCACCGCCTCGGCCGCGGAGAACTCGGTCACATCGGCCTCGATGGCCAGCGCGGCACCCCCGGATTCCCGGATCTCCCCGGCGAGGTCCTCGAGCCGGTCCAGCCGGCGCGCGGCGAGCGCCACGGCCGCACCCTGCGCAGCCAGCGCACGTGCTGTGGCCGCCCCGATACCGCTTGATGCACCGGTCACCAGTGCGATGCTCCCCGCAAGGCCAGCACTCGTGATAATGCAAACAAGCCTACGTGCGCGCTGTCAGCCAATGGTCACCGATCACCGCTCGATCGGTCCGTTACCGTCGCGGCTGTGACCATGAGGGCGTGGCAGGTCCACGAGTTCGGGAAGCCGAGCGATGTCCTGCGCTTGGAGGACGTCGAGGTCCCCACACCCGGTGAAGGCCAGGTACTTGTCAGGGTCAGCGCCGCCGCCCTGAACTTCCCGGACCTGCTGATGATCGCCGGCAAGTACCAGGTCCGCCCCCCGTTGCCGTTCATCCCGGGCGTCGAGCTGACCGGAGAGATCGCCGAGACCGGACAACGCGTGATCGGTCCACCGGCCGAAGGCTTCGGTGCGTTCGCGGAGTACGCCCTGATGGAGGCCGCAGCGCTCTGGCCGGTCCCGGACGGAATGCCCGACGAGCAGGCCGCGTCGCTGTTTCTCACGTATCAGACCGGGCACGTCGGTCTGCACCGCCGCGCGCGACTGCAGCCCGGCGAGGTCGTCCTGGTGCACGCCGGTGCCGGGGGAGTGGGATCGGCGGCCATCCAGCTCGCGAAGGCCGCCGGTGCCACGGTGATAGCGACTTCTGGTGGCCCGGAGAAGGTCGCGGTGTGCCGTCAGCTAGGCGCCGATCACGCCATCGACTATCTGGCCGAGGACTTCGTGGGCCCGGTCAAGGAGATCACCGGCGGCCGGGGTGCGGACGTGATCTACGACCCGGTCGGCGGGGACGTCTTCGACCGCTCGCGCAAGTGCATCGCCTTCGAGGGGCGGATCGTGGTAGTCGGCTTCACTAGTGGGCGGATCGCCGATGCGCCGACCAATCACGCATTGGTCAAGAACTACAGCGTTGTCGGGTTGCATTGGGGCCTCTACCGGACTCATGAGCCGACGCTCATCTCAGAGGTGCATGACCAGCTGAGCCGTCTGTACGCTGAAGGGGCCATCAAACCGCTTGTCTCGCAGACACTTCCTCTAGGCGAAGCGCCGCAGGCTCTGGACGCCCTGCGCCGTAGGGAAACGATCGGCAAAGTCGTCCTCACGCCGTAGTCGCGACGTCGTCTGTCCGCTACAACACCGGGCCTGGAAGGTGCGCGTGCGTACGGCGACGGCGCAACGTCACCTTCCGAGTTCCGTCGGCGTGCAGCAGCACCCGGGCCAATTCCCAACCACCGGTATCGGCCTGAATCGAGAGGAGCATCGCCGCAGACGCGCGGTCGGTGCCTGGAGGTATGCGCACGGGTACGTACTCGTACTCCGTGCGCACACTGTTCATCCGCTGCATTGTTCGCTCAGGATTGGATGGTCTGCAACTCCCCGGTCGTCCGGCCGACCACGAAGACCCGGCCTGATTCCGGGTCCACCGCCACCGTGTTGGGCTGGCGAACCGTGGGGAAGCGGGCAACCTCGCGCGGTTCGCCGCTGGACATGTCGAAGCCGACCACCTCATTGATTGCGGTGAGGGTCACCCAGAGGACATCGTCGATCGCGTCGTAGGCCAGTCCGTACGGGGTCCCGGGCAACGGCAGCCTGGCCTGCAGCTCGACCGGGTCGGCCCGAAAGGACAGCAGCGCATCGCCTCGGGTGTCGGCCACCAAAAGGTCCCCCCGGTTATCAGCCACGAGATGCGTCGGCCCGTCGCCGGCGGGCACCCGCCCGAGGCGTTCTCCGGCCGCGATGTCATAGACCGACAGCGAGAAGTCGGCCACGTCGATCACTCCGACAAGATCACCCACAGGTGCCAGACCACCTGGTTGAGTGAGATCGTCGAAGGTCTGGATCACTTCGCCGTTCTCGACGACCGACAGCGTCCCGCCCTTCTCGTCGCCGACCACGACTCGACCGGAGCCAACCTGGGTGGCGTCGTGCGGGTACTCCCCGACCTCGGTCGTGGTCACCCCACCTCCCGGCAAGGCGACCTGGATCAGCGCGTTGGAGTCCTCCCCAGGGACCAGCACCGGACCACCCGGTGCGGCCAACTGCAGGTGGCGGGCGTGGCCGGGCAGTGGCACCTCGTTCTGCACCTGCCCGGTTGCTCCGTCCACCAGCAACAGTCGATTCGGGTCACGTACGGCGACGGCGAGCAGGCCGGTGACCGGGTCGAAGGCCAGGCCCTCCGGATCGGCCGCCAGGTCGGTGACCTGGCCTGCCGGGGCTGCGGTCGGCTGGGATGCGTCGGCCGGTTCGGCGGCACCAGGCGGTTCCGGCTCAGCATCTGTGGTGCAAGCGGGGAGCCAGATCAGGCATACCGAGGCGACGACGAGCACGCTGTCGCGTCGCGGGTGGGATCGCATCAGCACCAACTGTGCCTGGACATGTCAATCTGTGCCGCCTCAGTCTGTGCGGTCCGGCCGAGGTGGGGCGGAGACGTCGTCGAGGGCCCGACGGATCTCGACGGGCAAGGTGAGGTCCTCGGCCGCCAGTGACCCGGTTAGCTGAGCAACGCTACGAGCCCCGACGATGGGCGCCACCACGCCGGGCTGGTCGCGGACCCAGGACAGCGCCACGGCCAACGGGGAGGTGCCCAGTCCGTCGGCGGCCGTGATCACCGCCTCGACGATTCGCTGATCGTGCGGCGTCCGCAGCGGATCGATGTGCTGCCCCCATTCAGGGTGCGCACCACGTGAATCCGACGGAGTGGCGTGCCGGTACTTGCCGGTGAGCACCCCCTTGGCCAGCGGCGAGTACGGCAGGACGCCCAACCCCAGCGCCTCCGCGGCCAGCAGCACCTCCGCCTCGATTCCTCGACGGAGCAGGGAGTACTCGACCTGGTGGGACACCAGCGGAGCCCGACCCGGCCAGGCCCGTTGCCAGGTCGTGGCCTGCGCCGACTGCCATCCGGTGAAGTTGCTGATCCCGACATAGCGCACCTTGCCGCTGTCCACCGCGTGATCGAGCGCGCCCAGCGTCTCCTCCATCGGAGTGTCGTCGTCGTAGGTGTGCAGCTGCCAGAGATCGATGTGGTCCACGCCGAGTCGGTGCAGTGAACTGTCCAGCGCGTTGAGCAGGTGCAGGCGGGAGTTGCCGCGGTCCATCCGTCCGGGTCCGGTCGACAGACTTGCCTTGGTCGCCAACAGGATCTC
>JACCUM010000276.1 GCA_013811805.1 Geodermatophilaceae bacterium
GGCGGCCGGCTTCGACACCCCTGAACAGATGCTGGACCGATACGCCCGGGCCGCGTACGAGTTGGGGGAGCAGGACGTCACTGACCTTCCGATGGATTCACCAGCCGAGGCCGTGCGGCTCGTGGTCATCGGCACACTTCTGCTCGAGCCGGTGCTGTTGGCCCTACGGCGACTCGCTCAGGAGGACGTCTCGGCCCGCCGCCTGTCCACCTGAGCGGCGCAGTGCCGGGGGAGCCAGCCGATGCGTGACCTCGGTGATCGTGAGCGCCCAGATGCAGCTGCCGTGCACCTCGATCGCTCACGATCATGCGAAGGCCCGTCCCTGCCTTAATCAACTCGCTCAATCGTCCACTGTCTCGGCATCGGCTGCCGTCTGCAGCCAGTCCTCCTCCAGCCGCGCCTTGACCGCCAGCAAGGCGCGCAGGTCGGCGTCGAGTGTCGAGACCCGAGTGAAGTCGCTGGCGTGCTCGGCCAGTTCGGCGTGCAGCAGGTTCTCCCGAGCGTCGACCTTGGCCAGCTGACGTTCGATGCGGGCCAGCTCCTTGCCGACCGTACGGCGTTGCGCCGCGCGTCCCGAGTCCCGCGCGCCGGTGGCCGGGGTCGAAACGGAGGCAGCCGGACGGGATCCGGAGTTCGCGCCGCTGCCACCCGAACCTCCGCGTCCGGATGATCGGGCCAGGTAGTCCTGCACTCCGCCGGGGAGCATCGTGAAGGTGCCGTCCCCGGGCAGCGCCCAGATGTGGTCGCAAACCCGCTCCAGGAAGTACCGGTCGTGCGAGACCACGAACAGCGATCCCGGCCAGCCGTCCAGGAAATCCTCCAGGACGGTCAGCGTGTCGATGTCCAGATCGTTGGTCGGCTCGTCGAGCAGCAGGACGTTCGGCTGATCGAGCAGCACCCGCAGCACCTGCAGCCGACGTCGCTCCCCGCCGGACAGATCCCGGATCGGGGTGACCAGCCGATCACCGATGAAGCCGAACCTCTCCAGCAACTGACCGCCGCCGAGTTCGCCCCCGCCGGAGACCGCGACGCGGCCGATGTCCTCGACGGTCTGCAACGGCGTCCGACGAAGGTCGAGCGCACCTAGACCCTGGGTGAGCTGCCCGACGGCGACGGTGCTGCCCCGCTCGACCCGGCCGGCGTCGGGTTCGAGTTCGGCGGACAAGAGAGCCAGCAGCGTCGTCTTTCCGGCACCGTTCGGCCCGAGAATGCCGATCCGGTCGCCCGGGCCGAAGCGCGCGGTCACGCCGTCCAGCAGGTTCCGCCCACCGCGGTGCACCGAGACGTTCTCGAGTTCGAGCACCTTCTTGCCCAGCCGGATGCTGGCCAGCCGGGACAGCGCCAACGAGTCCCGGGGCTCGGGTTCGGCGTCGATCAGCGCGTTGGCCGCGTCGATCCGGAACTGCGGCTTGGACGTACGCGCAGGAGGCCCGCGACGCAGCCAGGCCAACTCCTTACGGATCAGCTGCGTGCGCTTGGCCTGGCCGGTTGCCGCCTGCCGGTCACGCTCGGCGCGGGCCAGCACATAGGCGGCGTACCCACCGTCGTAGGCCGAAACGGTCGCGTCGTGCACCTCCCAGGTCCGGTCGCAGACCGCGTCGAGGAACCACCGGTCGTGGGTGACGACGACCAGTCCCCGCCCACGACCGGTGGCGAAGCGTCGGGCGAGGTGCCCGGCCAACCAGGAGATGACCTCGATGTCGAGGTGGTTGGTCGGCTCGTCGAGGATCAGCAGGTCTTGATCTCGTACGAGCAACCGCGCCAGGGCAGTTCGCCGACGTTCACCACCGGACAGCGGCCCGATCACCGCGTCGAGGTCGAGACCGGCGAGCAGAGTCTGTACGACGTCGCGGGCCTGCGGATCGGAGGCCCAGACATGCTCGGCAGCCTTGCCCAGAACGACCGTACGGACCGTCGAACCCGGATCGAGATCGTCCTGCTGGCCCAGCAGGTCAGTCCGCAGACCGCGGGCCCGGGCCACCCGACCGGACTGCGGCTGGCTCTGCCCGGCCAGAAGGGTGACCAGGGTGGACTTGCCGCCGCCGTTGCGTCCGACGACGCCGATCCGGTCCCCGGCCGAGACACCCAGGCTGACGCCGGCAAGGACCGGCTTGAAGCCGAAGCTGACCGAGACCGCCTCCACGGTGACGAGGTTCGCGCTCTGTGGGGAGGACATGGTCGGCCTCAGACGCTACCTGCGCGCCTTGCGGACCTACCTTTGCCTACCGGGGTGCCGCGCCACGCCGGTCACATCCCGGCGTGTCGGCGCACCAGGTAGGCAAAGCTGCGATCCGAGCGGGTCAGGTCAGCTGCGGAGCTATCTCGTCCGCGACGAGCTGCAGATGGTCAAGGTCAGCGAGGTCCAGCGTCTGCAGATAGATCCGGGTGGCCCCAATCTCCGCGAACGTGCCGATCCGGTCGACGACTTCGGCCGGGGTACCAGCGAATCCGGTGGTCCGCAGCTCGCCGGCCTCGCGTCCGATGGCTTTCGCGCGACGCCTCAACTCGGACTCGTCCCGACCGACACACAGCACCTGCCCCACGGACAGGATCAGCGACCTACGGTCCCGACCGGTCTCGTCACATGCGGCCCACACCCGGTCGAAGGCAGCCTGGGTGTCCTCGACGCTGCGAAAGGCGACGTTGAACTCGGCGGCGTAGCGCACCGCCAGGGACGGGGTACGACGCTTGCCGCCGCCGCCGATGATGATCGGTGGCCCGGGCTGCTGGGCGGGTTTGGGCAGTCCCGGTGAGTCGGTCAGCGAATAGTGCTCGCCGATGTGCCGAAACGTCTCACCGAGGGGCGTGGCCCAGAGCCCGGTGATCACCTCGAGTTGCTCCTCGAACCGATCGAAGCGCTCGGCCACGTCGGGAAAGCCGAGCCCGTACGCCGAGTGCTCGGCCTCGTACCAGCCGGCTCCGAGACCGAGTTCGACGCGGCCGCCGCTCATCTGATCCACCTGGGCCACGGTGATCGCCAACGGCCCGGGTTCCCGGAAGGTGGCTGGTGAGACCAAGGTGCCCAACCGGATCCGGGATGTCTCCCGGGCCAGCCCGGCCAGACTCACCCAGGCGTCGCTGGGGCCGGGCAGGCCGTCGGAGTCGCCCATGGCCAGGTAGTGATCGGAGCGGAAGAAGGCGTCGAAGCCCAACTCCTGCGTGCACAAGGCGATGCGGAGAAGATCGTCGTAGCTCGCGCCCTGCTGGGGCTCGGTGAAGATTCGGAGTTCCATGCACCCATCCTGGCTGCCCGGCCGCACCTCCTCCGGAGAAGGTGCGGTCAGCGCGCCGCGTGAGCGGGTCAGCTCCCGGCCAGCAGAGCTTCCAGCCGATCGAAGGTCTCGGCCATGCCGCCCTCCATGCCGGAGGAGATCATCGCGTCGCGGGCCTCGACGCTCTGGCACACCGACGTCCCGGTCAACCTCGTCCGGCCGTCGGCGTCGTCACCGAAGCTGAGCGTCTCGAGCGAGACGTGGCCCGGTGCGCCCTCGAACTCGAAGGTCTGGACGATCCGTTCGCCCGGCGTGATCTCGTGGAACACGCCGTGGAATCCATACTCGTTGTCGTCGGAGTCGATGTTCAGGAACCGCCAGCGGCCTCCCACGCGCAGGTCAAGCTCGTCGACAACGGTCCGGAACCGGCGCGGACCCCACCACTGAGGGATCGCATCGGCGTCGGTGTACAGCGCATAGACAGCATCGCGCGGTGCGTCGAAGGTGCGAGTGAAGGCGATCTCGTGGGAGTTCGGTGCTGCGGTGACGGACAGATCGCTGGTACGGGCCGTGGTGCTCATGACGCGTCCCCTTCCTGGGGTTGGAGTGTTTTCTGGAGTAATTGGTCGAAGCGGTCGAACCGGTCCTCGGTACGTCGCCGGTGGATCTCGATCCAGTCGACGACCCCCCCGAGCGGGTTGTCCGACAGCCGGCACGGTCGCGACTGCGCCTTGCGGCCTCGGACGATCAGACCGGCCTTCTCGAGCACCTTGAGGTGTTTCGAGACCGCCTGCACGGTCATCGCGAACGGTTCGGCCAGCTCGTTGACCGTCGCCTCTCCGACGACGGCCAACCGGGCCACGATCTCCCGGCGGGTCGGGTCGGCAAGAGCGGCAAACGTCTCGCTGAGCTGGTC
>JACCUM010000313.1 GCA_013811805.1 Geodermatophilaceae bacterium
CCTTGATCATTCACCGGGTGTGCATGGTGCCGTAGCGGTTCTGCCTTGGTGATCTTCACCTCCGTTTATGATCTTGAGTTAGTGTTTGTCGTGGTTGGAGGCTCGTCGGTCGCCTCGTGTGGCGCCGGTTCCACGGCCGGTGGGGGTCCTCGGGTCGGGTGGTGGGGGTGGTGGTGCTTGGCGGGGTCAGGTCGGGGCGGTCAGGGCGAACGCGGCCTGGAACGCGGCCTCGAGGTCGCAGGCCCAGGGCCAGGTCTGCGGTATTTTGATCTTTCGGCGGCGTTGGCCGCGGACCAACCGGACGGCGGTGTGCAGGATGCGGTAGCGCAGCGTCTTGGGTTCGGCGTCGGCCAAGGACGCGTCCAGGCACAGCAGCCGCAGCCAGCACAGCAGGTCGGTGGCGATCATCGCGGCCACGCACCAGGCTGCGTTGATCTGCATCGAGGTCGAGGGGAGATGGTCCAGGCCGGTCGCCTTCCCGCAGCGGACGCGGTCCTCCACGCGGGCGTGGGCGCGGTGACGTGCTTCGAGGAAGGCCAGCTGCTTGCCGGGGGTGTTGGTGGCGCACAGTTGGTAGCGCCATCCGTCGGCCTCTTCCAGCGCGCACAGCTGCGCCCCCGATGACGGGCGTTCGCGGCGGCAGATGATCCGCATGTCGGCGGGCCAGTTCGGGAGGTCGTCGCCGTCGTAGGAGCCGCGTAGCAGCCCGGTCAGCTCGGCCACAGCGGCGTCGTCGAGGTCGCGGGGTGCCCCGTCGCGGTCGCAGACGTGTTCCCACACCTTCTCGGGGATCTTCGCGATGGCGGTGCGGGCGCGGTGGTCCAGGTCGAACCCGACCGAGTAGTGCACGCGGCGTCCCGGGGCGGTGTTCAGCGCGGTGAGGTGGCCGATCAGGTCCAGGGTGGCACCGGCGCCGTCGACGGTGATCAGCAGATCGTGGCGGTGTCGGGCCGGGATCTGCGCGATCGCCTCGGTCAGCACCTCGATGTGATCGCTGGCTGTGTTGGACCCGGCGTTGCCCGGCCGCAGCCGCAACGCCAGCGATTCTGAGGTGTTGTCGCACCACGCTGCCAGCGGGTGATGACCGAACGAGCCTTTGAACGTCCCAGCCGCGCCCTCCTTGTCGCTGTGGGAGATCTGGATCGTGGCGTCCATCCGGATCACGATCGTCTTGCCCAGGTCCACACCGGCGACCGTCGAGGGCGGGATCTGCCCGTGCCGGGCCTCGATCAGCTCCCACACCTCGCGGCGGGTCTTGGCCCGCGCGGTGGCGATCCGCGCGCGCTGATCGGAACCGATCTCCTGCAGCGCCCGCCACAGCGTCGGGTCCGAGGCCACCGACCCGTACAGCTCGCTCTGATCACGCAACGCGGCCAGGTCCGACAGCACCCGGCCACCGTCAGCGATGCACACCGCGGTGTCGACCAGCACCCGGCCGCGATCGTGCACCGGGACGAACCCGCGCCGACGCAGCGCCTTGGACAACACCCCGGTCAACCCAGTGTTGTCGGCCAACAGCCGCAGCACGGCCGACCCGGCGTGTGACACGACACCGTGCCCGCCGACTTCGACACTCAAATCCTTCGCCCACTGGTTAAGCTCCACCTGAAAAGTGCTCCTCGGTGTGGGTGATCTGCGTCCTCAACACACGCATTCTCCCAGTTCAGGAGCACTTTTCGCTGTCACGAAACGTCGATCTCAAGATCGCGGTGAATTCTCAGGGCCAATGCCACTACAACACTCACCGACCGCACCACGCGCTCGGCCAGACCGCTTCTCAACGACCACTCCCCCACCACACCACGACCGAGATCCACAACGTTGAACGACGCGACCGCCTCAGCGGGCTGCTCCACGAATATCAGCAGGTCGCATGAAGGTGTGCAGAGTTTCTGGCACCCACAAGGTCACGCCGGCCGACGTCAACCCGGGGTGGCCCCGAGACAGGCGCGCGCGGCGAGCGAATCGATCCGGGCGATCGCGGCGCGGCTGGGGCGCAGTCGGTCCACGATCAGCCGGGAGTTGGGGCGCAACGCAAAGTTGGGCGGTGGCTAGCTGGCCAGCTCGGCAC
>JACCUM010000344.1 GCA_013811805.1 Geodermatophilaceae bacterium
GGACGTGCATGACACTGCACGACCGAAGTCGCTACCTGTGCTGCGGGTGACCAACCCGATCTGGCGGTGTTGAGGTCTGTCCGTGGCCGTGTGATAGTCCCCGGTGGTGGCCAGCGAAGGTCCCTGCTGGTGGCCACTGAAAGTCCCCACTCCTCGCTCGTCGTGTCTGCCGGGAGCTGAGGCCCTGAGCGGTGACGGTGGCGGTGTCGAAGCCAGTCACCGCACCGCCCAGGGGGCTCCATTGTTGTCTGCGAGGGATCAGTTGAATGTCATCAACGCCTACCGCGAGGTCGGCACGTATCGGGGGGCCGCCGAGATGTGCGGCATCACCGGCAAGACCGTGAAGCGCATCGTCGAGCACGATGCTGTGAGGACTGAGCGCAGGAGCGAGCCACCGAACTACGAACTGGTTCGGGCGCTGGTGGCTGGCAAGGTCGACAAGACCGTCTGCAAGATCACTGCGAAGCGGCTGCTGCCCGCGGCGGTCGCGGCCGGCTACCGAGGGTCGGATCGCAACTTCCGGCGCCTGGTCGCGCAGGAGAAGATGGCCTGGCGGCGAGCGAAGGCCGCCGAGCGGCAGCGCCGCCCCGCGGTCTGGGCCGCCGGGGAGTACCTGGTCATCGACTGGGGCGTGCTGGGCGGGCTGAAGGTGTTCTGCGCCGTCCTGGCCTTCTCGCGGGTCCGGTTCATCAGGTTCGCCGACAACGAGCGCGCCGAGACCACGCTGGCGCTGCTCGCGGAGTGCTTCGAGACTTTCGGCGGCCTCCCGCAGGTCGTCCTCGCGGATCGGATGGGCTGCTTGAAGGCCGGCGTCGTCGCGGATGTGGTGATCCCGACGCCGGACTACGTCCGGTTCGCGACGCACTACCGATTCCGGCCGGACTTCTGCCAGGCCCATGACCCGGCGAGCAAGGGAATCGTGGAGAACCTCGTCGGCTACGCCAAGACCGACCTGATGGTCCCGCTTGGGGTGTTGGAGGACCGGCCCGATCTCGCGGTGGCCAACGCTGCGGCGATCCGGTGGTGCGCGGAAGTCAACAACGCCAAGCATTCTGAGATCTCGGCTGTCCCGGCCCAGCGCCTGGCCCAGGCCGAGCTGGCATTGCTGGGGGCGTTGCCGTCGCTGCGTCCGAGCATCGGCAGGCGGGAGACTCGCAAGGTCGACAAGCTGTCCACCGTCCGGTTCGCCTCCGCGCGTTACTCGGTGCCCAAGGAACTCGTCGGCAGGCAGGTCCTGCTGCACAGCGGCGCCGGACGTCTGACGGTGATCGTCGAGACCACCGGCGAGGTCGTCGCTGAGCATGAGCTGCTCGCCCCGGGCGAGGCCAGCATCGTCGATGAGCACTACGGCGGCGCTCGCCCAACCGCGCCGCCACGCAAAGTCCGGCCCAGAAAGCCCGCAGAGCAGGCGTTCTGCGCTCTAGGGCCCGTCGCGGAGCAGTGGCTCAAAGGTGCCGCGCAGGCAGGCAACACCCGGCTGAGTGTCGAGCTGAACGAACTCGCCGCGTTGGAGGCCGCGCACGGCCGTGAGCAACTGATCGCGGCGCTGCGAAGGGCGATCGCGTTCGGCCGGTGGTGGGCCGCCGATGTCCGGTCGATCTTGGCCGCCGGGACCGGTGTCGCTGACCCCCGTGCTGCCGGGGATGCCCTGGTGATCGAGCTTCCGGTCACCAGCTCCCGCTCACTAGAGGCCTACGGCCTCGACACGTTCACCGGCGGCGCGTCATGACTGCCACGACACCCCTGCCTCTGGCCGCAGACCTCGAGGGCGGACTGCGTCGGCTCAAACTCGCCTCCATGCGGGCCGTCGCGCCGCAGTTGCTCATCACCGCGAAGACCCAACGGTGGACCCCCGAAGAGCTCCTCCGGGCTCTGGTCGAGACTGAGATCAACGCCCGCGACGCCAGCAACACCCGCCTGCGCAGCAAGCAGGCCTGCTTCCCGATGGTCAAGACCATCGAGGAGTTCGACCTCGCGGCGAGCAGCATCCCAGCCCCGACCTGGGCCTACCTCACCAGCCTGGAGTGGATCAGGGCGAAGGAGAACCTGACCCTCGTCGGACCCGCCGGGACCGGCAAAAGCCACACCCTGATCGCCCTCGGGCACGCCGCCGTCACCGCCGGCCTGCGGGTCAGGTACTTCACCGCCGCCGACCTCGTCGAGACCCTCTACCGCGGCCTGGCCGACAACAGCGTCGGCCGGCTCATCGAGACCCTGCTCCGCAACGACCTGGTGATCTGCGACGAGGTCGGGTTCGCACCGCTAGATGACACCGGCACCCAGATGCTGTTCCGGTGCGTCGCCGCGGCCTACGAACGCCGCAGTCTGGCCATCGCCAGCCACTGGCCCTTCGAGCAATGGGGCAGGTTCCTACCCGAGCACACCACCGCAGTCAGCCTGCTCGACCGGCCGCTGCACCACAACAACGTCGTCGCCACCGACGGAGAGTCCTACCGGATGCGCGAGGCCCGAAACCGAGCAGGAGGACGCCCCACGAAGACCTAACCCACAACGCGAGGGTCGGGACTTTCAACGGCCACCATCGAGGACCAGAACTTGGCCATTGACATCCCTTCCAGGTCGAGCAGCAGTCCGAAGGACAGCAGGTGTACTGGCGATCATTCTGGGAGGGCGAGTGGCCCTTCTACGGACA
>JACCUM010000358.1 GCA_013811805.1 Geodermatophilaceae bacterium
CCGACCGGGCCGCGGCACTCGGCGAGGCGCGCCGAGTCCTTCGTCCGGGTGGTGTGCTGCTCGCGGCCGCCATCAGCCGGTTCGCCTCGACCTACGACGGGATCCGGAGCGGCTTCGTGGCCGATCCGTACTTCGAGTCTCTTGTTGCCGGTGTCCTCACCGACGGAGTACATCGCAACCTCGATCCGGTCGCACATCCGCAATTCTTCGCGCTGGCCTACTTCCACCGGCCGGAAGAGCTTCGCACGGAGCTACGAGCGGCGGGCTTCGGCTCGGTCGACCTGGTCGCGGTCGAGGGTCCGGGCGCCTTTCAGAACGGCCTCGACCTGTCTGACGAAGCGAAGCGGGCTGCCATCCTGCGGGCGATCGAGCGGGTGGAGCACGAGCCGTCGCTGCTCGGCGCCAGCTCGCACCTGTTGGGCATCGGCATCCGCTGATGTGCCCAGCACCATTCAGCCCCAGCCGAGTTCGTGCAGCCGCGCTTCGTCGATGCCGAAGTGATGAGCGATCTCGTGGACGACGGTGATGGCGACCTCGTCGACCACCTCGTCCTCGGACTCGCAGACCTCACAGATCGCCGCCCGGTAGATCATGATCCGGTCGGGCAGGTCACCGCCGTAGTTCCAGTCCCGATCGGTCAAGGCGAATCCCTCGTACAGTCCGAGGATGCTCGGTTCGTCCGGGTTGCGCTCCTCGACCAGGACCACCACGTTGTCCATCATCTGCGTCAACTGCGGCGGGATCAGGTCCAGTGCATCGGAGACCATCTCCTCGAAGCGCGGCAGCGGTACGTCGATCACCAGCTGACCGGGCGCGGCCGGCCCTCCTCGTACCCAGCGGCACTCTGTACGCCGATGACCGCGCGCTCGTGCAGTTCGTCGATCGTGCTCGCCCCGGCGTAGGTACAGGCACTTCGTACGCCGGCCATGATCGTGTCCAACAGATCCTCGACACCGGGTCGGACCGGGTCGAGGTACATCCGGGCAGAGCTGATCCCCTCGTCGAACAGGCCAGACCGCGCCCGGTCGAAGCCGCTCTGCTCGCGCGTGCGGGCCGATACAGCGCGGGCCGAGGCCATCCCGAAGCTCTCCTTGTACTGCCGTCCGTCGCTGTCGGTGTGGACGTCACCGGCGCTCTCGTACGTACCGGCGAACCACGAGCCGATCATCACGCTGGCCGCCCCCGCGGCAAGGGCCAAGGCGACGTCGCGTGGATGCTTGACGCCGCCGTCGGCCCAGACGTACTTGCCGGCTGCACGCGCGGCCGCCGAACACTCGAGTACGGCCGAGAACTGCGGGCGCCCGACGCCGGTCATCATCCGCGTCGTGCACATGGCCCCCGGACCGACGCCGACCTTCACCACGTCCGCGCCCGCATCGATCAGGGCCCGCGTGCCCTCGGCGGAGACCACATTCCCGGCGACCAGCGGCTGATCCGGCCCTACGGCGGCTCGTACGGCGGCCAGCGAGTCGAGCATCTTCTGCTGAAAGCCGTGGGCGGTGTCGACGACGAGCACGTCGACGCCGCTGGACAGCAACGTGGTTGCGCGCCCGACCACGTCGCCGTTGACTCCGATTGCCGCAGCGGTGAGCAGCCGGCCGGCACCGTCCACGGCCGGTTGATACAGCCCGGCCCGTACGGCGCCCTTCCGGGTCGTGACTCCGACCAGCCGCTCTCCGGCGACGACCGGAGCGATCCGTACCCGCTCGTCGGTGAGCAGATCGAAGATCTTCGCGGGGTCCGTACCGTCCTCGACGGTGACCATGTGCGGGCTCATCGCCGCGCCCACCTGGGCGAAACGATCCCAGCCGGCGCAGTCCCGTTCGGTGAGGACACCGACCGGGCGCTCGCCCTCCACGACCACCGCACCACCGTGGGCACGCTTGTGCAGCAACGACAGTGCCTCCCCGATAGTGGTCTCCGGAGTGAGCACGATCGGGGTGTCGTAGAGCAGGTGACGGTTCTTGAGCCAGGCAACCACGTCAGCGACCACCGAAGTCGGGATGTCCTGGGGCAGCACGGCCAAGCCACCCCGCCGGCCGATCGTCTCGGCCATCCGCCGGCCGGAGATCGCAGTCATGTTGGCCACCACGATCGGGATCGTCGTACCCAGCCCGTCCAGGGTGCTCAGGTCGACGTCGAGCCGGGAGGACACCGCCGAGCGCTGGGGGACCATGAAGACGTCTTCATAGGTCAGGTCGTAGGCGGGCGGCGAGCCGAGAAACTGCATGCCGCCATTGTCCCGCGCCGACCTCGCGCCGGAACAGCAAGGCGGCGCGCGGTGTTGTTCTGAGTAGCTCGGGGACAGCACCAGCTCGGGGACAGCACCGGAGACGAGCTGGGCAGCTGTCGATGATCATCGGCAAAGTAGGGGTTTTCGCCGCCGGGAATGGCCAGTTTGCCGATGATCGACGCCGCCTCGCCAGCGCCGTGGTTGCCACGGATAACCTCGCTGAGTGATCGATCTACGGGTGCTACGCGAGGA
>JACCUM010000366.1 GCA_013811805.1 Geodermatophilaceae bacterium
TGATCGCGGCATACCCGGCTCCGGCGAGGGCGGCCCCCAGCGCGTACCCCGCGTCGTAGTCCGGATGGCCCGGCGGCGTTCGTGCACTCCCGAAAACGCTGACCGAGCGCGGCAGTTCGGCCAACAGGCCGAATCCCTCGACGAACTCCGATTGGATCCGCAGCACCCGCCATGGATCTGTATGCACCCAATCCGAAGGACCGCGTGCGTCGAGCAGCCGTTCATCGGTGGTCCCGGGCTTGACTTGACCACGGCGCAGGACGACCGGGCCGCGGTGCTTCTCCGGTACGACTTCGCGCTGATCCCCGCGCGAAGGATGCGGCGGGGTATGGGGCGGCGGCTGGGACTGGCTCACGTGCCCGATCCGGCCAGGTGTGCGCTGAGCAGGCGCTCGGACTCGCGGATCGTGCTCATCCGGACATGCTCCTCTCGCTTGTGTGCCAGGTTCGGGTCACCCGGGCCGAAGTTCACTGCCGGGATACCGAAGGCAGCGAAACGGGCGACGTCGGTCCAGCCCAGCTTGGCCTGTACACCTACTTCAAGGGCAGCGATGAACGCGCCGGCGGCCGGTTCGCTCAGTCCGGGCAGCGCACCCGGTGCCGCGTCGGTGATCTCGATGTCGAAGCCGCGGAAGACCTCTCGGACATGCTCGGTGGCCTGCTCGATGCTGCGATCCGGGGCGAACCGGAAGTTGACCTCGACCTCGCAGAGGTCCGGAATGACGTTGCCCGCGACACCACCAGTGATCCGCACGGCGTTGAGCCCTTCCCGGTAGGTGCAGTCGTCGATGTCGACAGTCCGCGCCGGGTAGGCCTCGAGCGTGGCAAGTATCGGAGCAGCTGCGTGAATAGCATTGGCGCCCAACCATGACCGAGCGCTGTGCGCCCGGTGACCACTGGTACGTACGGCTGCCCGCAACGTGCCCTGACAGCCGGCTTCGATGACACCACCCGTGGGTTCGAGAAGCACCGCCAGGTCGCCGTAGAGCAGCGAACGGTCGTTGCGGGCCAGTCGGGCCAACCCGTTGCGCGAGGACTCGACCTCCTCGTTGTCATAGAAGATCCAGGTGAGGTCCTGTACGGGCTCGACCACGTTGTGCGCCACCCGAAGCATCACCGCGACTCCGGACTTCATGTCGGAGGCGCCGCAGCCGTACAGCAGCTCTCCGTCGTCGTGGCTGGGCAGGTTGTCGGCAATCGGAACGGTGTCCAGATGGCCGGCGAGCACGATCCGCTGGTCGCGCCCCAGCGTCGTACGGGCGACCACCGTGTCACCGTCGCGCCGTACGTCGAGTCGATCGAGCCCGCGAAGTGCTTCCTCCACGGCATCCGCGAGGACCCGCTCGTCTCCGGACACCGAAGGCAGGTCCACCAGCGCGCGGGTCAACGAAACGACGTCGAGGGACAGGTCGAGAGTGAACACGTCGGCGAGCCTAGCCAGCCCACTACCGTGACCGGGGTGACCAGCCCGCCTCATCCCGCCGTCGCCGACGATGTCCGCGATCTCCCTGTCCACCGTCCGGCGAGTGCGATCGGCCTGGCCACCGTGGCCCCGAGTGGCACCGTGCTGGACGCGTGGTTTCCCGATCCTGCGCTGTCCAGTCCGGCCGGGGCATCGCCCGGTACCAGCGTTCTGGCCGCCGAGGACCTCCGAGCTCGTACGACCTCGGAGTTCGCCGTGCTGGCCACCGACGATGAGCTCCGCGGAGTCTCGGTGGTCGGGGTGCACACGGTCATCGCCGACCTCGATGCCGCGCCGACCGACAGTTACGACGTGTGGTTGCGGCTGCAGCTGCTCAGTCACCGGTTGATCGCCCCGCACGGCGCCAACCTGGAGGGGATCTTCGGCCTGCTGACCAATGTGGTCTGGACCAGCGCGGGACCGTGCCTGCCTGAGGGGTTCGAACAGACCCGGCTGCGGTTGCGGACGGCCCGTGCGGCCGTGCACGTGTACGGCGTCGACAAGTTCCCTCGAATGGTGGACTACGTGCTGCCCTCGGGCGTCCGGATCGCCGACGCCGACCGGGTACGGCTGGGCGCGCATCTGGCTCCCGGGACGACGGTCATGCACGAGGGTTTCGTGAACTACAACGCCGGAACGCTGGGTGCCTCGATGGTGGAGGGACGGATCAGCGCCGGGGTGGTGGTCGGGGATGGCTCCGACATCGGTGGAGGGGCCTCGATCATGGGAACGCTGTCCGGAGGGGGCCAGGAACGGATATCGGTCGGCAAGGGCTGCCTGCTTGGCGCGAACTCCGGGATCGGGGTCTCCCTCGGGGACGGCTGCGTGGTCGAGGCCGGCTTGTACGTCACGGCGGGTACCAAAGTCCGGCTGCCCGACGACACGGTCGTCCCCGCTCGCGAACTCTCGGGTCGTTCCGGCCTGCTCTACCGCCGGAACAGCTTGAGCGGTGCGGTCGAAGCCCTGGCGCGGACCGGTACCTGGGGCGAACTGAACGCCGCCCTGCATGCCAACTGAGGCGGGCCCAGCTGACGGCCGCTGAGCTGAAATCTGTTGCCGACCGGTATGTAGGCGGCCACCCTGATTGGCGGAAGTCGTAGACGCGGATTCTTGACGGTGGTCCACCTCGCACATACCGTTCTCATCCCCTGACCCAGAGTAACGCTCAGATGCCCTAACTAACCTGCCGCTTTCATGGTGTCGGCGTGGTGATCAACTGAAAAGTGCTCCAGGTCAACGAGAATCGGGGATGTCGAGTCACCAAAACCGTTGAGCAAGGAGCACCTTCAGGGTGAAGAGTAACCGGATGTATCCGCGTTTGGACACCGACATGGCCGGGTCGGGTGTCGTGTCGCAGGCCGGCGGGGTGGCGCTGGTGGAAACGATCCGTGCGTCCGGGCTGGACGCGGCGTTGTCGGCGGCACTTGCATCGTGGCGTAAGCCGGCCGCGAGGCACGACCCCGCCAAGGTGATCACCGACCTGGCGCTGACCCTCGCGCTGGGTGGTGACTGCCTGGCCGATATCGGGCTGCTGCGGGCCGAGCCGGACGTGTTCGGCCTGGTGGCCTCCGACCCGACCGTGTCGCGCACGATCGACACGCTGGCCGCTGATGCGCCCCGAGCCCTCCGCGCGATCGACACCGCACGTGCGATGGCCCGGGCCGCGGTGTGGTCCGCGGCCGGACAGCATGCACCCGATCACCGGGCCAGCGCTGACGCGCCGGTGGTGATTGATGTCGATGCCACCCTGGTCACCGCACACAGTGAGAAGGAGCAGGCCGCGCCCACGTTCAAACGCGGCTTCGGGTTCCATCCCCTCTGGGCCTTCGCCGATCACGGTGGCGACGGGACCGGTGAGCCGTTGAGTTGTCTACTGCGCAAGGGCAACGCCGGCTCGAACACCGCCGCCGACCACATCACGGTGGTCCGGGCGGGGTTGGCTCAACTACCCGGGCACCGCCCAGGGACCCGACCCGGGCGCAAGGTCCTGATCCGGACCGACGGGGCGGGCTCGACACACGAGTTTCTGAACTGGCTGTCCGGGCAGCGGTTGTCCTACTCGGTCGGGTTCACCCTGCCCACCGACTTCGCCGACACGATCGACACCATCCCCGCGCACGGGTGGACCGCGGCCTACGACGCCGACGGCCGGCCGCGTGATGGCGCCTGGGTCGCCGAGGTCACCGGGCTGATGAATCTGACCGGCTGGCCGCCCGGGATGCGGGTCATCGTGCGCAAGGAACGCCCACACCCCGGCGCCCAGCTGCGGGTCACCGACGCCGACGGGCATCGGATCACCGCGTTCGCGACCAACACCACGTGCGGGCAGCTCGCCGACCTGGAACTGCGCCACCGCCGGCGGGCCCGCTGCGAGGACCGGATCCGCAACTCCAAAGACACCGGCCTGACCAACCTGCCACTGCACGACTTCACCCAGAATCAGGTCTGGTGCGCCATCATCGCCCTGGCCGTCGAGCTCACCGCCTGGATGCAGATGCTCGCCCTGGCCGGGCATGGCGCCCGGCGCTGGGAACCCAAACGCCTACGACTGCGGCTGTTCAGCATCCCCGCCCGACTGGCCCGTCACGGCCGAACCAGACGACTCCACCTCTGCGCTCACGCACCCTGGACCGGGCTACTCGCCGCGATGATCAACACCCTGCAGGCCATCCCCGCACCCGGTTGACCAGGCGACCCAGCCGCCCCGACGAACACCGACACATCCGGCCAGTGGAACCCGGCGCCCAACCCGAGCGACACGGGCCAGACAGTCACACCCCTGATACAGAATCAGCTGACAGCGGCGACCACGCCGCCAAAAACCATGATCAACAACCGGTACGCGAAAGATCGAGGTTAACCTCAACAAGAAATGATGACAGTCCCGGCAACCTCAATAAAAAATGATGATGCAGTCCCGGCCATCCACCTCAGCCTCAGACACCCGTTGCCCACAGGTGTTTCCATAGGCCTCATAGTCTGAGCCGAAGGGGGATTCGATAAATAGGTCGTCGCAAGAGGTCATGTCTCCATCGAAGCACCGCTGGGCCAGATCGTTCAGTGCCGTGTCGGTGCCAAGCCCCTCAGGCGATGATGCGGCCGGCAGGTCGCCTGATCCTCCACCACGTTCAGCGTCCTCCGTGCCTTCACTTGACGGATCGGTCGTAGCTCCAACTTCGGGACCGGGCTCGGAGGCACTATTGCTTTCTTCCACGGTCTCCTCGGTCGAGCGCTCAGTGGTCACGTCCCTGGGCCCCCCAGAGGGAATGGAAATTGCCGCATCATGGGTGACCCAGTTTGATCCGCCGTCCTTGATCAGGAAAGGGAGCCCGAAGCCGCTGCTAACGAGCAGTAGAATGAGACCGCCGTTGATCCACGGAAGTGGCGAAGTCTTGCTCGCTGACGGCCAGCCGGTTCGGCCATTGCCTTTCCCGACGCGGGCTACCGCTCTGTCTCCCTTGCGGTGCCGTCTCGACATACAACCGTCTCAAGGCACGCGAACTGCTGCTCGGTCGTCTGGAATCCCGGCCGACTGGCCACGGTCGAGACTGTCTCTCCGCACGGCGGTGCATAGCGCCGCCGCCCGGAGGGGACGTCCCTCAAGT
>JACCUM010000369.1 GCA_013811805.1 Geodermatophilaceae bacterium
GAGTACAACCGGGGACAGTCACTCGCCGCCCCGGCCGAGACGCTCCGTCGGGCCCTGTAACCGACACCGCTGCGACCAACGGCCCATCCGCGCCGAAGACCCGCGGGACACCCAGGACACCTCCGGCTCGCGCCGCCATACGACGACCATGACAGGCGCAGAGAGCACCGCGGCCTCGGGCAGCATCGCGGCTCCATCAGGCCCTGCCCCGCCGGCCGGCACTCGAGCCGCCCAGGCGGCCGTCTTCCGCAACCAAGACTATGCCGCGATGGAGAATCCCGCGGCTGTCCCCCTCGACCGGCTCTACCACAGGCACCAGCGTAGGAGCCGGCGCTGTTGTGTTCGTTTGTTGAGACGGTCGCGCAATTTCTTTGTCCTTCTGCGGACTGGATGCGGACAATCCACAGTAGACAGTTGTCCACTGCGGGGGTCGCATGCCAACAGCCCGTGCCCACGAGATTCCCTCGTTCTCGCACCCAGCGCCGTCGGTTCTGAAACCGCGCCGCCCGGAGCCCCCGCAAGTGCCTGCGCAGTCCGCGAAGATAAGCACTGGATTGGCATCCAAGCAAGGCGTGGAGATCGCCAAAACGACGATCTGTTCCGCGACCAACTTGTCAGTGACGAAGAAGCTTTCCCGACCGGAGTGATCGCGGGAAAATCACCCAAGCCCGCGGCGGTCCCCACGCACAGCAACATCCGTCGAACCATGTGTGTCACCCCGCCCGTCAACGCCGACCGCAGGAGGGCTGACGACGAGGACTCCCCGCGGACTGGCGTAGGCGAATTAAGCCTCTAGCCTCCGCCGATGCGGGGCCGCGCAGTTGACCCAGAACCACGCCTGCGTGATTGGGAGTCGTTTACTGCCAACGAAACAGGGCACTGAACAGGTCTTATACCCGCTCGTACCGTTGGACGATGTTGACCGTTTGTGATCATCCTGCGGACTGGCTGCGGACAATCCACAGTAGACAGTTAGGCTCTACAGGATCGCCGACCGGCGGCGCCTGACCCACGAGTCAACTGAAGTCGGGGCAGACCCGTTCATCGGCAACAGCACCTCGCTATTCGGCGCGCGCCCTGTGTCAGGTCGGATAAGCCACGCTTCGACCAGGGGACGCGGCGTTGATTGACTTCGAGGGCCTTGGGTGTTAACGGCGGCGTCGCTTTCGAACCGGCTCCTCGTCCCGGGTTCCTTCGACAGATCTCGTTGACAATCACCCGCCGTCCGTCTCATGTTAGCGACGTGGTGGTAGACCGACATCGGCTTGACGCCGACTTCTTGGGCGAGCGAACGGATCGTCAGCGCTCCGATCCCCCCCCGCATCGGCGGCCGCGACGGCGCCGCGCACACCCGCTCTCGGTGAGTGGAGCGCGCTCCTGAGGACTGTCCCTGACTGGCTTCGATCCGCTGGGTGAGCCTGGTGCGCAAACGGGGTGACCACGCATTCCTTCAACGCCGGCCAGCGGCTCGTCGACCGAGGCCGGTCCTGGCGATCAGTTTCTCACCCTGTATCCGCACCCGGAGCGCTACGACAAGATGCTCCAGGGTGCCGGCAGGCGCCTCCCGCCCCGCGCCCTGGTGGTGCCCCACGAGTCGATCGCCAAAATCGAGCTGCTCGCCAAACCCCCGCGGGGCACCCGCTCACTGGTCACGCTGCGGCCCCCGCGCTGATCGCGGGGCGATCTCGGGCTAGATCAGCTCTGGACCGAAGTTACGTAGCTTGTTATGAGCGAATCCCCCTCGCGACCGAGTTCGGGACGCGCCGCTCGCGGTGCCGCGGGACCGTAACTGGGCTGGAACTGGATCGCCTTGGTTCGTCCGGTGGACCCTTGTTCTTCCTCCTGCTCGCGCTCAGCGAAACGTCGTGCGGCTCACGGCGGCCGTCGCGCTCATCGAGGCGATCGCGACTGCCTGGCTGTCTGGTGCTGGCCGGCCTGCTCGACGCGTGAGGTGCACGTTGCATCCCGGCCTGGTCGGGAAGCCGAGACGTTCACGCCTGGGGTCTGACCGCCCAGCGTTACCGTCGAGGCGTGTCGACGAACCCAGGTGGCAACGACACGGCCGCTTGCATCGAGCGGTACGCGGACGTCTGGGCGCACTGCCTGCCCGGGGGCCCGCACAATCGCAAGCTCACCTACCCCGAGGACCTGCTGATCGCCGAGCGGCTGCTCTCCCGTGGAATTGCCGCGCCGGTGCAGCGCGCGGGCAAACCACAGACCTCGCCCGGTCAGTCGCCGACCCGAACGATGCCCGGATGAGCCACTGGCGGCCGATCGCGGGTGCCGTGCTGCTCGATCTCGCGGTCAGCCCGCTGTTCGCCTGGGCCGTCTTCACGCCGCGCCTGAGCCGTGAACTCGGCGTCGACCAGCCCGCCCTGGCGACGGTGTTCTCGGTCGGGTTAGCCGCCTTCACCGTTGGCGTTCTCGTCGGCGGCCGACTGGCCGACCGGATGGCCCCGCGGCGGCTGGCCACGATCTGTCTGGTCGGCACCGTGGCAGGTCTGGCCGGCAGTTCGATCGCGACGTCGGTGACCACCCTGGCCCTGACGTTCGGGATCACCCTCGGGGGCAGCACCGGAGTCGGGTACGCTACCGCAGTCCGCGTCGCCGGCACCGCCGCGTCACGACGCGGGCTGGGACTCAGCCTCGTCGTCAGCGCCTACGCCGCCGGGACCATGGTCCTGGCACCAACGGTCACGGTCCTGCTCCACGCCTTCAGCCGGACCACGACGATGCTGATCCTCGCCGGCCTGGCCGGAGTTCTCCTGGCCGTCTCGGTCTACCTGCTGCCGCCACAGGTCACCGGTGGCGATTCGGCGCAGGTACCTCTGCGACGCCCCGGCCCCATCCCGCGTGCCAAGGTTGTCGCACTCTGGGTCATCTTCTGCCTGGGCAGTGCGCCGGCCCTGGCCGCCTTCGCCCAGGCCGGTGAGCTGGTTGGCAACCCGCGCGCGACCACGGTCGCGGTGGCGATGCTCAGTGCCGGCAACCTCGCCGGGCGACTCATCGCTGGCCCGCTGTCGGACCGGATCGGCACCTCCCCGGCACTGCACGGTAACGTCGCACTACTGGCGCTGGCCTGTCTACCGGTGGCATTAGGCGCGACGGGAACGCCGGTGCTGGTGTCCTTGCTCCTGCTCGGCACTCAGTATGGGGCACTGTCGGCACTGGTCCCGGCCGCAACGGCCAGCGCGGTCCCCGCCCAGCGTTTCGGCGCCACATACGGGCTGGTCTTCACCGGCTGGGGCCTGGCCGGACTGGTCGCACCCATCGCCGCCGCATCGGCCGCCGACTCCGTTGGTGTCAACGGTCTGAGTCGGGTCGCACTGGGCATGGCAGTGCTGACCTGGACCGCGGTCATCGGATACGGGCTGACGTCGCGGCAAGCAGGACGGAAACCTGCGCGCGACCGTCGTGGACCGGGTCGATGTCGGTGAGGATTCGTCGGGCGCGAGGTCGGCCGCGCTCGCCGGGGCCGAGCAGCACGGTTTCTTGGATGCCGGCCAGGCTGGCAGGTAGTTCGCGCACGCTGATGTCGATGCCAGCGCCTGCGGCCTTGCGGCGCATCGGGTGAGCGACAGCCAGGGCGAGAACGCAGCAGAAGAGGTGGACGCGGATCTTGGAGTCGATCCAGTGAAACCTTGGGCTGTCACGCTCGCCGGGCACGTCGCGGCCAAGCGGCTGTCGCCGGTCGAGGTGGTCGACGCGGTCCTGGACCGGCTGGACCGGCTTGACCCTGTGCTGCACGCGTTCACCACGGTCGTCCCCGAGCAGGCCCGGCAGCGGGCCAAGCATCTGGAGGCCGACATCGCGGCCGGCTCCACCGCCACCAGGCCCACTGTCCTGTGCGCATCCGAACGGTAGCCGAGAGTGGAGCCTGGAAGATCTGATCGAGTCCTGGTCGCTGACCGATGACGACCGGCGGCTGCTGGCCAACAAGAGCGGGTTCACGCGGCTGGGATTCGCGCTCATGGTCAAGTTCTTCGAGATCGAGGCCCGCTTCCCTGAGCGGCATTACGAGTTCCCGTCCGCGGCGGTCGAGTTCGTCGCCAAGCAGATCCGTGTCGGCGTCAGCGAGTTCACGTTCTACCAGTTCAAGGGCCGCACCGCGGAGTACCACCGGGCGCAGATCCGGGCCCATTTCGGGTCCGTGAGGCTACCCGCGCTGACGAGAAGCGGCTGAGCGCGTGGCTGGCTGGCGAGGTCTGCCCGAGCGAGCTGAACGGGGTGCGGCAGAAGGAGGCGCTGCTGGCCCGGTGTCGGGCCGAGCACATCGAACCGCGGGCCGCGCCGATCGGATCATTAACTCGGCGAACGCCACCGCCGACGAGCGGTTCGTCGCGACGACGGTGTCCCGTGGCCGCCCGCGCCGGGTCTCATCGTGCATTTTCTGGCGCGCCTCGTCGTCGAGCGCGTCCTCGACGCGACGATCTGGCCGAATGGCCGGTGGCTGCCGGACCTATCGGGACACCGCTGCCGCGATCGTCGATGCCGGCTTCACGATCACCGACCTTCAGCACGTGCGCTTTCCCGATCTGCGGATCACGCTCCCGACCTCGGCGAACATCCTCGGGGCGGCGCTGCGCGCCTAGCGACTGCCTTACCTCAGATCGCGCCGACGCCGGCGCACCGGAGGATCTCGACGCGTCAGCCATGTACCTGCGGTTTGCCGAGCCGGCTGACGACGTCGTCGACGTCCATCCCGTGCAGGCGCAGCAGATTTTCGCCCAAGATCTTGCGCCGTCCGGCCTCGGTGAGCTGTGGGTAGCCATACCCGTCGCAGAGGTCCTGCGGGATCTGGAAGTCCATGAACGCGCGCAGGGCCCACTGGGGATGGAAGATCGGCGCCTCGCTCCCGTACACGATCTTGTCCTCCCCGCACCAGAAGAGCAGCTTGCCGAGGATCTCGGCGAACATGCGCGGCGCGCGTACCAGGAAGTTGATCGTTGCGGCGAGTGAAGCGTAGAGGTTGGCGTGCCGGATCAGCTGCCAGCACGTCTCGTCGATGAACGGCAGGCCGACGTGGAAGATCACGAAGTTGATGTCCGGGAAGGCAGCGGCGCAACCGTCCATGTCCCAGGTCTGGGTAGACTCCACCGGCTGCGGGCCGAGCGGGACACCCTTGTGTACGCCGATCAGGTTGATCCCGAGTTCCTGGGCCTTCTCGAAGAGTGGGAACGCGATCTGCGGGTCATCCATCCGCCACGGGAACGGCGTACCGAAGTCGTATCGGACGTTGTAGAACTTGAACGCCTTGGCGTTGAACTCACCGACCTGGCGCTCCATGTCATCGAGTGCGCGGCGGCCCTCCAGCGGGTTCACCGTCCCCCAGTAGATGGTCCGTTCCGGATCCCGTGCGGCGAGGTCCTGACACTCCGACAGCGGCGAGAGCCCGTCCTTGAACATGTCGGTCAGCGGAAGCGGCATCGCCACGAGCATGTCGGTGTCGGACTGGTCGTAGACCATCTCCTGGATGTCGTTGGCCGTCCACTGTCGCAGCCATTCTTCTTGCGGGAGAACGGTTTCCCCCTCCGGAGTCAGCGTCGCGTGGAAGGCGTACAGGTGGTTGATGAACATCTCGCCGGGACGGCCGAAGGCGTTCTTGGGGTTGGCGTTGAAGGGATGTGCAACGCCGTCGAAGACAAAGGTGTCACCAATCATGAGGGGCCTCCGGAGCTGAGAATTGACATGGGCGCGGGATGGGCGGCCAGGTAGTCATCGCGGCTGGTTACCTGGGCGGGGTCTGGCAGGAAACGGAGCTTGCGGCGTGCGGCCTCGGACATGCGATCGGTGGTCCACGCGGTGTCCCAGACGATCTCGACCTCGGATTCGGTGACGCCGGGGATTGCGGCAATCCGGTCCTCGACCTCCAGGAGCACCTTGGATGCGAAGGGGCACCAGCCGGAGGTCAGGAGCAGTTCGACCCGCACAGCACCTGAGTCGTCCTGGGCTGCGGTGTGCAGCAACCCCATGTCGACGACCGAGATGCCCTTTTCCCGGCAGCACGGGTCGTAGACGTCCTGCAGGGCCGCGGAAACCTGGGGCAGCACGTTCCTCATGGGCAGACCTCCTGGCGCGACCGTAAATGCCGTGCGATCTTTGGCAAAGCACCCAGATTTCACATCGTGAAATGCGCATTCTGGCCGCACCTGGAGGCAGTCATGACCGGTAGCCATCCCGCGGAGGAACCCCATGACCTGGTGCAGAGCGTGTCTCGTGCGCTGCGGGTCCTCGAGGAGGTCACCCGGTCCAAGGGGCCGATCACGGTCAAGGCGCTGGCCCGCCGAACCGAGCTGAACCTCTCCACGACCTATCACCTGGTGCGCACGCTGGCCTACGAGGGCTATCTACTACGACAGCAAGACGGCCGGTACGACGTCGGGCCCGAAGTGCCGCGGCGTTTCCGCGACCTCAGAACCACCATGGACCGGCCCCCGGATGCGCACCGCGTGCTGAGCCATCTGGCCTCGACCACCCATCGGTCGGCCTACTTGGCCGGTTTCGTCGGCGACCGGATCATGATCACCGACCTGGTCGAGGGCAGCGCGTCTCCCTATCTCGAGGACATCGAGGTCGGATTGGAAGCAGCCGCCCACGCGACGGCGCTGGGCAAGGCACTGCTCGCCACCCTGCCCACGGCGCGGCGTCGGCGTTACCTGGCCGAACAAGGAATGCGACCGTTCACCCGCCGCACCACCGTCGACGTGGACGCCCTCGAGCACGAGCTCGCGACGGCCGGCCCTGGGCGCGCTGTGCTGGACCGCGGGCACTTCCGCGACGAGGTGACGTGCGCGGCCACGTTGGTGGGTCGCGGCGCGGGCCAGGCATCCTGGTGGGCCGTTGCGGTATCCGAGCGCGGTGAGGAGATAACCGACGACGTGATCTCCCACCTGTTTCGAGCCGCAAAGGATCTGACCGTTTCCTGACGTCCCTTCACCGGTTGGGGCGCAGGATGGGGTGATGCTTGCTGGTCTATCCCCTCAGCGACGGCGTCTCGTCGTGGGGATCCTGGTCGTCGCGATGGCGGCTGCGGTGGTCGGCGTTTTCTTCGCCGTACGGGCGGCCGTTCCCAGCGCTGCGGTGCGCCAGGATCAACCGGGGCCGGTCCTGATGGTCCCGGGACTCGGTGGCTCGACCGGTGGCCTGGATGTGCTGGCCAGGAGGCTGGAAGCCGGCGGACGGGACGTGACGGTCATCTCGCTGCCCGGTGATGGAACCGGCGATCTTCAGGCGCAGGCGCTGGACCAGGCCGTGGACGCCGCGCTCGCGCGCACCGGGGCGGCGTCGGTGGTCGTCGGCTACTCCGCGGGTGGGATTGTGACCCGGTCTGGCTCGCCGACCTCGGTGGCGCTGACGTTGCCAGGCGGATCCTGACGCTCGGCTCGCCGCACCATGGGACCCAGCCAGCGACTGGGAGCGTGCGGTTTGAGTGCCGATGATCGGAAGCCCTCTGCCCGGCCGCCCCGAATGTCGCGCAATGGATTACAGCAACCTGCCAGTGCTTCTCGTGGTGAACGCCGCAGTAGCACTGCTCACGTTCTACTTGGCCGTCAACGCCCTAGAAGAGACCCTCGGCGGCGATGATTCACAGGCCGCTATGCGGCAGGCCGTTGCGCCTGGCCTACATCGACTACGTGCTCGAGCGGTCTGGTCGCCGCAATCGTCGACCGCGTCACCTTCAACGCCCACATCCTCGAAACCGGCACCCAGTCCTACCGCCTCCGCACCAGCAAGACCACGGCCCGACGAAAACGAGCCGGCTGAGCCAGCCTGGCTGAAAGTCGTGCACTGCACGAGCACTATTGCCAT
>JACCUM010000376.1 GCA_013811805.1 Geodermatophilaceae bacterium
GTAATGAACTCGATGATCGCGACCGCGACCTTGGTGGGCAGCCTGTGCAATCCGCGTCCGGCCTCGGGACAGGGGCGCCGCATTCGCCCGAGCCGCTCTGCTCACCTGGGCGTGACGTCCGTCCTGCCACGTTGACTGCCCCGTCTGCAGCTCCCGGGCCGCGAGCACAGCTGCACGTTATGCGCATAACGTCCTGATTTCCGGCCCCTTCCGGGACGTTATGCGCATAACGTCCGGAGAATTCCGACGTACCCTCAGGCGCGCAACAACGACCGTACCGAGCCGTACGAACCCAGCCATACGAACCGAGCCGTACGAACCGAGCCGTACGAACCGAGCCGTAGCGGAAGGCAGTCCATGGCAGCCAAGTTCGCGACCATCGACGACTACATCGCCTCCTACCCCGACGACGTCCAGGAGATCCTCGAAAAGGTTCGACGGACGATCCGCAGCGCCGTACCGGAACCGGGCGAGACGATCAGCTATGCGATGCCGACGATCACCCTCGACGGCAGACCGCTGGTGTATTTCGCGGCCTGGAAGCACCACATCGGCCTCTACCCGATTCCCCGAGCCGATGCGGCCACCGAGCGCGACCTCGCGCCGTACCGGTCGACAAAGGACACTGTGAAACTCCCGCTGGACAAGCCCATTCCGTACGACCTGGTCAAGCGACTGGCCGCACTCCTGGTCACCAGGCGCGAGGAGGGCTCGCCGGATGACTGACTCGTACCTCACGGTGCTCGACCACGGCCGTCGGCTCACCTTCAGCTTCGAGGATCTGCTGAAGTACCACGGCGGCGGGTCGCCGGGTGGCGTGGCACAGGCGTTCAAGGTCTTCCAGCGGGCGCTGCCCCTGCTGTCGCCCGACGCTCCGCCGCAACGGCGTGAGATCAGCCTGCGGACCCCGTTCGGAGGTCCCGGTTTCCGAGATGCGTTCGAGCTGGTCACCAGGGCGGTCTCCGAGGACCGGTTCGTCGTCGATGCCGAACTGGTGCGACCCGACCTCGGCCGCAACCGCGAACAGTTCGTCTTCCACGTCGCCTACCGGGGCAACACGGTGACCCTGCTCATCCGCAACGGCCTGGTCAGGGATGACTTCATCGACCTGCTGCTCAACGAGAATCGCACGGCCGCGCAGGACGCGCACTTCGAGACGCTCAAGCAGGACTTCGCCGATCGACTCATGGCCGGCTCAGCCGAGGACGCCTACGACGTCGAGGAGCCAGCCTCAGCGACCTAGAGGTTCTCAGCCGAGCGGGGGCGCTACCGCTCTACGACAAAGGCGATCTTGCAATGCACCTTGTAGAGCGAGAGGTTGCCATTCTCGTCGACGTCGGCGTTGCTGCCGATCACCTCGACGCCACGGATGCCGCGTACGGTCTGCGAGGCCGCCTTCACGGCGTTGCGCACCGCGTCGCTGAACGAGTCCGGCGAACTGCCCACAAGTTCGGTGATCCGGACGACTGCTCCCGGAACGGTGTCCTGGTGCTCAGACATAGATCCTCCTGATCTCACCGGCGCGACTGTGCGCCGAAGAATGTGTCACCTACCGAATGCCCGTACAAGCTTCGCCCCAAACCCTCTTCTCGAGCACCCTCCGGATTGCGTCCGGTCGGGCGGTCGTGGTCGTATGTGCGACGGTCGGTGATCGCGATCTGGACAACCCCTACTCGAGGCGGGCTGAGCGGTCGGAATGGCAGACAACAGCGGTAAAGGGTTCGTCGACTTCTTGGGCGTTCGGAACCTGACGGTCGAGGACGGCCGGGCCCGGCTGGAACTGGACGCGACCGAGGAACACCTCAACTCAACGGGCGGGGTGCACGGCGGAGTGCTGGCCACCCTGGTGGACACGGCCATGGGCCGGGCGGTGCGTAGCCGCCTCGGTGAGGACGACGGCTCGGCTACGAGTCAGCTCACGGTGACCTACCTACGGCCAGGCAAACCGGGGAATCTGGTGGTCACCGCGGAGGTACGCAAGCAGGGCGAGCACCTCACCATCTGCGAGGCAGACGTCGAGCAGGACGGTCGTGCGCTGGTGCACGCGATTGCCACGTTCGCCGTTCTGCACTCCTGAGCGAGGCCTACTGTCCGGAAGCTTCCAGAGCCGTTAACGCCGTACCGAAGCTGTCGTTCCACAGGTTGAGGTGCGGCCAGAGCTCGCGCACTCGCTCGGTCACCTGGTCAGCGGTCATGCCTTCCGCACGCATCAGCCAGGCACGGAGCAGTAAGCCGGTGCGCGACTGCCCGGCGTAGCAGTGCACGAGCACGCGTTTCCGGTCCGCCCGCAGCGCCTCGATGTCGTCGAGGATGTCGGTCAGTACGGCGGCGAGTTCGGAGTTGGTGTCGTCGTCGATCAGGTACGCGAACCGCTGGATCTCGTGCCCGAACCGCCCGCCGGTACGGCACATCGAGATCACCGCGAAGTCCCGGTCGCTGTCACGTGCGCCGTACACGTCGCTGGCCCAGATCCCGTCGAAGACCTCCGCCGGCTCGATCCCACGCCGATCCGGATCGAGTTCGTACGTCCACGCGTCGGC
Source organism: Geodermatophilaceae bacterium (assembly GCA_013811805.1). Lineage (GTDB taxonomy): Bacteria > Actinomycetota > Actinomycetes > Mycobacteriales > Geodermatophilaceae > JACCQS01. Next base: position 2,541 of record JACCUM010000376.1, read on the forward strand.
ATCGCCGCCCAGCCGCTCGGCCAAATGCTGCAACCCGGCCAGGTCCCACGAACGGTCGGCGTACCCGGGCACGACGCCGTTGAGCACCGAGGTCCAGCGCATCGGGATTCCGGCGATCCCGTACACCGCGCCCAGCAGTCCGCCGGTCACTGCTGCCACCGTGTCGGTGTCCCCGCCGAGGTCGAGGACCCGCCGCATGCCCTCGGCGAACGACCCGGCCTCGCGCAATGCCCACACCGCCGAGCCGAGGGTCGGCCATACCGCGCCGTTCGACTCGGTCGCATCCGACGGCCGCCAGGTCGGGGCGAGCACCGACTCCCACTTCGGCCGATGCTCCGGCGCCACGACCGCCAACGCATCCGGCAGAGCGGTGAGTGGATCGCCGCCGTGCAATGCGACCCGGATCAAGTCGTGCAAGATCGCGCAGCCTTCACCGGCCGCCGGATCACCATGGGTCAACGCCGAGATCCGCCGCGCGGCATCCATCGTCGCCTCCTGTCCGGCGGTCGCGAACCACACCGCCGCCGGTGTCGTACGCATCAGCGAGCCGTTCCCAGC
>JACCUM010000393.1 GCA_013811805.1 Geodermatophilaceae bacterium
GCGTTAGCCCCGAACTCATCACCATGCGCATCAACGTCACCGGTGCAAGAACCCGCGTCCAACGGGCTACACCCCGCTGGTAGGACACGACCACGCGGGCGCGGCGAGCGGAGATCCAAACGAGTGATGACCCAGACGTAGGTGAAGCGCCCCGGTTTTCATGCCGTCTTCTTGTTGGCGGCGTCACCGGATGGTGGGCCGGTTGGTGAAGCGTAGTAGGCCTGCTCGTGCTCTTCGGGGGTGGCGTTGCCCAGCAGGCTGTGCAGCCGGTGGTTGTTGTACCAGTCGAGGTAGTTGATGGTGAGGGTCTCGACGTCGTTGAGGGTCCGTAGCGGGCCGGTCCGAAACGGTGAGCCGGCGGCGACGGCTTCGTTCTTGTACAGGCCGATCGTCGACTCCGCGGCGGCGTTGTCGTAGGCGTCGCCCACTGACCCGATCGATGCGGATAATCCTTGCAGGATAAGGGTTTCAGTGAACCTGATCGATGTGTATTGGGAGCCGGCGTCGGAGTGGTGGATCATCCCGTCGGGCACCGGACGGCCGATGTGATCACGCCGCCACAGCGCCATCGCGAGGCAGGCTTCGACGAAGCCGACGTCCTTGACGGTGGAGGCCGACCAGCCGACGACCGCGCGGGAGAACAAGTCGATCGCGAAGGCGACGTAGACGAACCCGGCCCAGGTGGCGACGTAGGTGAAGTCGGTGACCCAGGCAAGGTTCGGCGCGGACGTGTGGAACTGGCGGTTGAGCAGGTCACCGGCCCGGACACCGTCCTTGGCCGCGATCGTGGTGCGGGTCTTACGGCCCCGCACGAGCCCGCTCATGCCCTCGGCGCGCATCAACCGGTCCACGGTGTGCTTGGAGACGTCGGGAAAGCCGTTGCGGGCCAGCCACGCGGTCATCTTGCGGCGCCCGTAGAGGATCTCCGGCAGTGGCCCACCGGCTGGCCCGCCGGTCTTGACCTGGCGTAACACGTCGATGATCGCCGCGTCGCTGACGGCCCGGTCGGGGACGGGCTTGGCCTTCCAAGACCGGTACGTCCTCGGGGCGACCGTGAGGCCCTGCTCGCGCAGGGCCTCACAGATCGACTCGACCCCGTGGCCGTCGACACGCATCTGATCGATGAAACCGCAGATCAACGGTGGCGAGGGTCGGTGAAAGTCGGCCTGAGGCGCGGTGCCGGTCGATGACCGGTCCGTTTCCTCAGACCGCTTCCCGAACCCGGCGTGCACCTTTCAATGCACCGGGCTCTCCACAAGCCCCGTTCGTGGTTCGCGTGGTGCCTGATCCGGTGTCCGGCCAGGGGGTCGGGATGATCGAGCCGCGGTAGCGATAGCGGGTCGTGCCTATCGTGGCCGGGTCGATCAGCTCCGTCTGTTCCCCGGTCGGCCACCAACCGCCACGGCAGTACTGGCGGCGCAGTTGCTTCCAGGTGGACCGGCGATGCTTGCGTCGCAGCCATCGCCATACCGTCGACCACACGTAGTGGCTCAGGTAGGCGAAGGTTGCCGACGACGAACCGGGCCGGAAGTAGGCGCACCACCCTCGGATCATCTGGTTGAGCCTGCGCAGCAGGTCATCCAGCGACTGGTGCACCCCGACCTGTCGGCACAACGTCTTGACCTTGGCCATCACCGCCCGCAAGGACTTCTTGGCCGGGTAGGTGTAGACGTAGTGCCCGCTGGTGCCTCGCTTGCGGTGACGCTGGATGCGCCAGCCAAGGAAGTCCAGCCCCTCATCGATAGGGGTGATCAGGGTCTTGTCCGGCGACAGGCGCAGGCCCATCGTGGACAACACCCCGGCGATCTGCTCGCGCAGGACCACGGCGTCGGCCCGGGTGCCTTTGATGAGAAGGCACCAGTCATCCGCGTACCGGACCAGCCGGTAGTTGGGCAGACCGTGACGGCGACGCCTGGCCCGCTGCACCGTCGTGCTCGACGGTCCTCCCGGTGACCCGGCGATGTGATCGTCGAGGACCGAGAGGGCGATGTTGCTCAACAGCGGCGAGAGGATCGACCCCTGCGGGGTCCCGGCAGTGGTCCTGCGCACCTGTTTGTCCTCACCGAGAACACCGGAGAGCAGGAACGCCTTCACCAGGTCCAGCACGCGCTTGTCTCCGACTCGCTCCCGCACCCGGTCCATCAGGGCCGGATGCGAGATCTCGTCGAAGCACGCCGTGATGTCGCCTTCCACGATCCACTCGTACTCGCGTGGCTTCGAGGTCAGATACACCACTTCGGCGATCGCGTCCTGAGCCCGGCGCTTCGGGCGGAACCCATAGGAGCATGGGTGGAAGTCCGCCTCGAAGATCGGCTCCAGCACCAGTTTCAGCGACGCTTGGACCACCCGGTCGGTGATCGTGGCGATCCCGAGCCGACGCAGCTTGCCGCCGGGCTTGGGGATCATCCGCTCCCGCACCGGCAGCGGCCGGAAACCGCGATCCTTCAACGAGGTCCGCAGCGCGTCGAGGAACTCCTCGACACCGACCCGCTCCACGATGGACGCCGCAGTCGCGCCATCCACCCCAGCCGTCTTCGCGCCCTTGTTACCCCGCACCCGATCCCAGCCCACCAGCAGGAACGCCGGATCGGTGACAAGGTTGAAC
>JACCUM010000418.1 GCA_013811805.1 Geodermatophilaceae bacterium
CCGTAGCGAAGCCCTCCGACGGTCACCGCCGACCGCTACCACCAGGCTGGGTACTCATCTACCGTTCGGCGTACGCGATCGACGAGTGAGGACCCTCATTCGCCGGGCCGCGACTCCACCGACGTACGACCGGAAGAGGAACCATGACGAACACCGTGGACGTCGAGCCAGCAGCCAGCATCGAGAACCGGGCGCCGAACGTGGCCCGGCTCTTCCTCGACCGAGTGGAGCAGACACCTGAGCGCCCTGCGTACCGCTTCCCGGATGGGGCGGACTGGACGTCGGTCACCTGGGCGGAGACCGGCGACCGGGTCCGGGACGTCGCCGCCGGCCTGGTCGCCCTCGGTGTGGAGGCCGGGCAGCGGGTCGCAATAGCCTCCGGTACGCGGTACGAGTGGATCGTCGCCGACTTGGCAATCATGTGTGCCGGCGCGGCCACGACCACCGTTTATCCGAGTTCGATGGCCTCGGACGTTGCGTTCATCCTGGCCGACTCGGAGTCTCGAGTGGTCTTCGCCGAGGACGACAGTCAGGTCGCCAAGCTGGCCGAGGTCCGATCCGAGATTCCGCTGGTCACGGCCGTGGTCACCTTCGAGGGTTCGGGTGACGGGGACTGGGTGCTCTCCCTCGACGACGTGGCCGCCCGCGGTCGTGAGCTGCTCTCGTCCTCTCCATCGGTGATCGACGACCGGATCGCAGCGATCCGACCCGAATCGCTGGCCACGCTCATCTACACCTCGGGTACGACCGGGCGGCCCAAGGGCGTGCGCCTGCGGCACTCCAGCTGGACCTACGAGGGCGCCGCGGTAGCCTCCGAGCCCGGGTTGCTCTCGGTCGACGACCTGCAGTACCTCTGGCTGCCGATGGCGCATTCCTTCGGCAAGGTGCTGCTCAGCACTCAGTTGGCCGTCGGCTTCGAGACCGCGGTGGACGGCCGGATCGACAAGATCATCGAAAACCTGGCCATCGTGAAACCGACATTCATGGGCGCCGCCCCGCGGATCTTCGAGAAGGCCTACAACCGGATCACCACGATGACCGCCAACGAAGGCGGCGCGAAGAAGAAGATCTTCGACTGGGCCTTCAAGGTCGGACTGGAGGTCAAGGCCCGCGAGGCGGACGGGCGCAAGATCCCGCCGCTGCTGAAGGTGCAGCACGGCCTGGCGAAGAAGCTGGTGTTCTCCAAGATCCAGGAACGATTCGGTGGACGGGTTCGCTTCTTCATCTCCGGGGCGGCGGCGCTGAACGGTGAGATCGCCCGCTGGTTCGATGCGGCCGGCATTCTGATCCTCGAGGGGTACGGGCTGACCGAGACCTCGGCCGGGTCCTCGGTCAACCGGCCGACGAAGAACAAGTTCGGGACGATCGGGATTCCGTTCGAGGGCACCGAGTTCCGGGTCGCCGAGGATGGCGAACTCCTGATCAAAGGCCCAGGCGTCATGGACGGCTACCACAACCTGGACGAGGCGACGGCTGAGACACTGGACTCCGAAGGCTGGCTGCACACCGGGGACATCGCCGAGATGGACTCCGACGGTTTCACCAAGATCACCGATCGCAAGAAGGACCTCTTCAAGACCTCGGGTGGCAAGTACGTCGCCCCGTCTCAGATCGAGTCCCAGTTCAAGGCCATGTGCCCATACGTCGGGCAGGTCGTGGTTCATGGCAACCAGCGAAACTTTGTCGTCGCGCTGGTGACCCTCGATCCCGAGGCGATCTCCGGCTGGGCCTCGTCGCAGAGCGGACTCGGAAGTGCCTCCTACGATGAGATCGTCGCCTCCGATCAGGCGCGGAGCATGGTCGACGGCTACGTCACCGAGTTGAACGCCAAGCTCAACCGGTGGGAGACGGTCAAGAAGTTCCTGATCCTGGATCACGACCTGAGCGTGGAGTCCGGCGAGATGACCCCTTCCCTGAAGGTGAAGCGCAAGGTGGTCGAGGACAACCACCGAGCCCAGCTCGACGAGCTGTACGCCTGAGGGTGTCGACGTCGATGACGAGCCCAGAAGGTCCCTACACCGGAGCGGTGAGTACCGGCGGCCCAGCCGACGTCCGGGAACTGTCCGGACTGCGGATCAGCAAGCTCTCGGTCGGCCCGATGGACAACAACGCCTACCTCTTGGAATGCACCGCCACGGGTGACGGCCTGCTGATTGACGCGGCGAACGAGGCTGATCGGCTCCTCCAGCTGATCAACGGCATCTCCCTGCGGCGGATCGTGACGACCCACCGGCATCGCGACCATTGGCAGGCGTTGGCCTATGTCGTCGAGAAGACCGGCGCGGCCACCTCGGCGCACCCCCTGGACGGTTCGCTGTTGCCGGTACCGGTCAGCGACCCGCTGGAGCACGGTGACACGGTGTCCGTCGGACAGGTGGAATTCGGCATTCTCCATCTGCGTGGCCACACCCCTGGCAGCATTGCCCTGACGTGGGCCGGCGACGGGCACCATCTGTTCACTGGCGACAGCCTGTTTCCGGGCGGCCCGGGCAACACGTTCGGCAATACCGATGACTTCATGTCGCTGATGGATGACCTCGAGGAGCGGGTGTTCGGAACGCTGCCGGATGACACCTGGGTCTACCCGGGGCATGGTTCGGACACGACTCTGGGGGCCGAGCGGCCACATCTAGCCGAGTGGCGCGCCCGCGGCTGGTGATCATCGGGGTCAGCTTGGGTCAGCTTGGGTCAGCTCTGGTACGCCCGACCGACTCCGTGGGTGGTTACCTTCGGGACGAAGGACGCAACGAAGGGAGGCATTTCCGGTCCGTCGTCGGCCGGCGGTTGAGGTTCCCCAGGTGCTAGGTAGGGCCGCAACGAAGGGTACGGGCCGGGCTTGCGTCGCCGACCGGCCGCTTCTCGTCGACGAGGTGGAGCGTTTGACCTTCGGTTTGGCGTCCATTTCGGACGTTGGACGCGTCCGGCCTCGGTGCTGTCACGCGGTCGGCCGGCGGCGCCGGAAGTGCTGGGATTGCTGTTACCAGAGTGGCCAAAGATTCTCGAAAGATATTCTGCCGCAGCCGCTTTGAGCCCGAGAAAGGTCAGACCCTGGCCGTACGTTCATGGTGTGACCATGTTGCTGAGCCCGCCCGGATTGTCAGGGCTGGCGGCGGGCGCGGGACGTGGTCGTGGCTGCCGCGGAGACTGAGTTGTGGTCGTTGACCGACCGGCAGCTGGCCGTCGAGGTCGTTGACGCGGTCGCGTTGCGGGCCCAGGCCGACGCCGTGCTGTTGGTCAGACTGGGTGAGGCCGGGGTGAAGTTGCCGATGGACTTGTCCTGGATCGTCTTGCCCCGGAGTGACGATCAGGACGTTGCGGATCCCCTGTGCGGCTAGGTAGTCGACCAGAGCCGAGGCCAGGAACGTCTTGCCGACGCCGGTGGCCAGTCGCAGACCACCTCATGGAACTCCTCGGCGTGAATGTGCTCGATGATCCGGCCCAAGGCAGCCTTGTTAGGTGCCCGGAGATCCATCCGCGACGCGATCTCGTCGACGAGGCCTTGATCGAGGTCCAGCCAGGCCACCGCAGGACACCACGCTTCAGGAGATCGCGCGGCGCCTTGCGCAGCCTGGAGCCCGGACGACCTCGGCGTCGACCACCCCGTCGATGACGGCCAACCGGGTACGACCCTTGCGGCCGGAGAACGGCGCCTCGTGCTCGACATGGAACCTGAGTTGGGCGGCGACGTCCTCGGCGAAGACACCATTTGTCACCCACCGCCAAGCAGCGCCCGGCCATCCTGTCCGTCATACATCGAGGGGCCGACTTCCAACTGGCGAAACCCGCCAACCTTCTCCCAGCCGACAGCTTCGCTGATCCCGCCGGCATCCTCGCCCCGCACGACCTTCTCCAGCCGAGGCCGGGTTGAAGGTATCCACTGTGGACGGCTCCTTCTCGACTGTGACCCAGCGGCGCCTCATCTTGAGCGCCACCGCCGCCGTGGTCCCCGATCCGCCAAAGCAATCGAGCACCACATCCCCAGCGTTGGTGGCGATCTGCAGCACCCGTTCCAAGAGCCGCTCCGGTCTGGGAGTGGCAAAGGGAGCCTGATCGGCAAACAAGGCAGGCATCTCGTTCTCGAGGTTCGGTTGCTGCCCACGTCCTCGCGCCGCCACAGCGGCCTCGGGACTAAGTCGCCGACCTCATCGAGGTATCGCTTGATGCTGGCAAACCCAGGACTGTCGAGTCCTTAAGCGGGTCAACGTACTCATCAACGATGTCGAGCGGAACGGCAGCAAGGGAATCGGCAAGCCTGAACCCTTGAAGCACGGCTTCCACGGTTACTGGTCGAGACGGATCACCGACGAACACAGACTGATCTACAGGATCACCGAGGACGAGATACGCCTCGCCGCCTGCCGCTACCACTACGGAGGATGACCCGAGAGGACGCTCGCGAAACCGCGAACCGGCTACGGTCCCTCGGTGACTCGAATCCTGTTCTCCGGCGGCATGGTCTTCGATGGCACCGGCGCAGCACCCAGTTCTGCCGACGTGCTCGTCGATGAGGGGTTGATCATGGAAGTCGGGAGCGGCTTGGATGCCGACGAGGTCGTCGACTGCGCCGGCACGACGGTCCTGCCGGGGTTGATCGACAGCCACGTTCATGTGCTCTTCAGTGGGGTCAACCTGCTCCGGATGATGCAAACGCCGTTCAGCTATCCGTTCTACGAAGCGGTGCATAATCTTCGTACGACCCTCGACACTGGTATCACGAACGTACGAGATGCTAGCGGCGCGGACCTCGGTGTGGCGCAAGCACTTCGGGACGGTCTCATCGCAGGCCCACGCGTGCAGATCTCGATCAGCATGGTCAGCCAGACCGGTGGGCACGGTGACGGTTGGCAGCCGTGCGGGTCGGTCATGCCGCTCCTGACGAGCCATCCAGGACGTCCCTCGACCATCGTCGACGGACCGGATTCGATGCGCCGTGTGGTCCGCGAACTCGTCCGCGCCGGAGCCGACGTCATCAAGGTCGCGACCAGCGGAGGAGTTCTCTCACCCCGCGACGATCCACGTCACGGTCACTTCAGAGACGCCGAGATCGCCGTACTCGTCGAGGAAGCCACCGCGGCTGGACTGTTCGTGATGGCGCATGCACAGGCCACCGACGGGATCAAGGTCGCCATCCGCAACGGGGTCCGCTCGATCGAGCACGGGATCTACCTGGACGACCAAGCCATCGACATGATGCTCGCCGCCGGGACCTGGCTAGTACCAACGCTGTCGGCCCCACGGGCCGTCATCAGCATGGCCGATGCTGGCGTGCCGATGCCCGCTGCAGTGATCACCAAGGCTCGGATGGTGCTGGAAGAACATGACGACTCGGTCGGCCGGGCCATCGCCGCCGGTGTGAAGATCGCCATGGGCACCGACAGCGGAGTCGGCCCGCACGGCGACAATCTCAGCGAACTCGGGCTCATGGCGGACCTCGGCATGACGGCGGCCAAGGCTTGGCAGGCCAGCACTGCGTCGGCAGCCGAACTACTTGGTATTAAAGAGGAATTCGGCACTTTGGAGCCGGGCAAGCGGGCCGATGTAGTGATACTGGAGGGCTCCGCTTCGGACTTGGTTGACCTCAGAGGGCGAGTGCGCGCCGTATATCAGGATGGAATTCTAGTTGCCGGTGCCGCGTCACCAGCGCAGGAGCCGCCAGCCGTCCCTATGTGGGCTCACTGATCCAGCTGGACAGTCCCCGCAGCATCACCGATCGGCGTTGCGGCCGCCATCGTTGGATGGCGGGCCGATCTTCTGGTCTGCGGCAATCGTGGCGTCGGACTGCCCGGTCAGGTCACTCGGTTCTTCGCGGTCGATCTCCTCGGAAGCCACGTCTGCGCCGCGCAGCTGAGCTGCCGCCTCGGGATCGTTGCGCGCTTTGAAGAGGCTCGCGACAACCGCCAGGGCCATCACTCCGACGATCACGGTCAAGGACAGCCAGATCGGGATGGTCGGTGCCCATTCCAGCGGCTCACCGCCGTTGATGAACGGAAGGCTGTTCTCGTGCATGGCCTCGAGAATCAGTTTGATCCCGATGAAGCCGAGGATGACCGACAACCCGACCGAAAGGTAGATCAGCCGCTCGAGCAGACCGCCGAGCAGGAAATACAGCTGACGCAACCCCATCAGCGCGAAGATGTTGGCCGTGTACACGATGAAGGCTTCGCGGGTCAGACCGAAGATCGCCGGGATCGAGTCCAGCGCGAACAACAGGTCGGTCGAGCCGATGGCGAGGAACACGATGATCATCGGTGTCCACAACCTCTTGCCATCGACGGTCGTCCGGATCTTGGCGCCGTCGTAGTCTTCGCTGATCGGTAGGACCTTGCGCATTCGCCGGATGAGGACGTTCTCCTCGTACTCCTCTTCCATGCCCTGCTGCTTGAAGAGCTTGATCGCGGTATAGATCAAGAAAGCGCCGAAGATGTAGAAGAGCCAGATGAAACGCTCGATCAGTGCGGCACCGGCCAGGATGAAGAGACCGCGAAGCACCAGAGCGATGATGATTCCCACCATGAGCACTTCTTGCTGATATCGACGCGGCACAGAGAACCGAGCCATGATGATCACGAAGACGAACAGGTTGTCCACCGACAGGCTGTATTCGGTGAGCCAGCCGGCGTAGAACTCCCCCGCGGCCTGGCCACCGGCGAATGCCAGCATCGCCAGGCCGAAGATCAAGGCCAGGGCGACGTAGAAGACCACCCAGACCGTGGATTCCTTCATCGAGGGCAGATGTGGCCGGCGCGTGACAATCAGCAGGTCGGCGAGCAACAACAGCCCGAGGAAGACGAACGAACCGATCTCGAACCAGACGGGCAAATCAAGCACTGGGAAATCCCTCTCCGGTGGCATGGGGCAGTAACCGGAGGTCTCTTCCGCCTAGATCCCCCGCCAGCAGAAACCAAGCAGGGCCAGACCGACGGGACCGGGACGGACCGAGCGAGGCGATCCGGCCGTGGTGACGATCCCGCCGCGAAGGAATACTCCCCTCCACCGACGCACCCAGTCTGTACGACGAGTGACCTGGTCATCGCGTCGGGGCTGGCAGCCCGCTCCGTCCGGCAGCTTCCCCTGCACCGGAACCGACCCCCGCAGGGCGGCGGGGAATGTCCGATCCGGTCGCTAGCGTGCTCACCATGGACATCAAGCTGGAAGTGGTCACCATCCCGGTCTCCGATGTGGATCGGGCGAAGTCGTTCTACGTCGACCAGCTGGGTTTCGTGGCCGATCACGATCAAACCGTCAGCGACGAGATCCGGTTCGTTCAGCTCACGCCGCCAGGTTCGGCGTGTTCGATCGCCTTCGGCAGGGGGCTGTCGACAATGGAGCCGGGCTCCCTGAAAGCGATCATGTGCGTGGTCGCCGACGCCGAGGCTGCCCGGCAGGAACTGGCCGGCCGAGGGGTCGAGGTGAGCGGCGTGGACAAGCAGATGTGGGGCAAGTTCGTGTACTTCGCCGATCCGGACGGCAACGGCTGGACGTACCAGGAACTCCCCGACTGGTCGAGCGGCGCCGGCGGCTCGGGCGCTGCCCCGGAGGAGTCAGAAACCTCCCAGTAGCGCTGTCCAGCGTTTTGGTGGGGCGGGAACGATTGCGGCGTTGGTGACGACTACCAAGGCCATGGACCACGTTCGGAGAAATCGTCCGATGAGGCTCTGGCGCCCGCCGGATCCCACGCCTGCAGCCGATCAGTCCGGCAGCGCGGCCGGCCGGATCGAGAATGGCAGCGACGGGATGCCCACCTGTGCCTGGACGGTCCTCGTCGCGTTGGCGGTCCTGGCTGTCCTGGGCGCGGGAAGCTGAGCGCAGCAGGCCCGGCGACGGTCACCGCCGGCAGCCAGCTGATCAGCCCTGGCCGGCTCGCTGCATCTGCCGGAGTTCCTTCTTCAGCACCCCGATCTCGTCCCGCAGACGGGCGGCCAACTCGAACTGGAGCTCTCGGGCAGCAGCCAGCATCTGATCGTCGAGCTGGCCGATCAGATCGGCAAGCTCCGCGGCCGGCAGAGTCGAGGCGTCCAGCGCCCGCTCCCCCTTGCCCCGCGAGGACAACCCTGGAACCGGTGCCTTGCCGCGAGACTGCGTCCGTCCACCACCGTAGAGCCGCTCGGTCGTCTTCTCGGTGTCGGCGGCCTCGGCGTAGATGTCGTCGAGGATGTCGACGATCTTCTTGCGCAGCGGTTGTGGGTCCAGGCCTCGCTCGAGGTTGTAGGCGACCTGCTTCTCCCGCCGCCGATTGGTCTCGTCAATCGCGCGTTCCATCGAGGGGGTGATCTTGTCGGCGTACATGTGGACCTGACCGGAGACGTTGCGCGCTGCCCGGCCGATGGTCTGGATCAAGGAGGTCTCCGAGCGCAGGAAGCCCTCCTTGTCGGCATCCAGGATCGACACCAGAGACACCTCCGGGAGGTCGAGTCCTTCGCGTAGCAGATTGATGCCGACCAGAACGTCGTAGTCGCCCTTTCGCAGTTCGCGGAGCAACTCCACCCGGCGCAGGGTGTCCACCTCGGAGTGCAGGTAGCGCACTCGGATACCCAGTTCGAGCAGGTAGTCGGTGAGGTCCTCGGCCATCTTCTTGGTCAGCGTCGTGACAAGAACCCGCTCGTCGCGGTCGGCCCGGAGCCGGATCTCGGCGACGAGGTCATCGATCTGACCCTTGGTGGGCTTGACGACCACTTCCGGATCGATCAGGCCGGTCGGCCGGATCACCTGCTCGACGAACTCGCCCTTAGTGCGGCCTAGCTCGTAAGAGCTCGGGGTGGCCGACATGTAGACGGTCTGCCCGATCCGCTCGACGAACTCCTCCCAGCGCAGCGGCCGATTGTCCATCGCCGAGGGCAGCCGGAACCCGTGGTCGACCAACGTGCGCTTGCGGCTCATGTCGCCCTCGTACATGCCACCGATCTGCGGCACCGTCACGTGGGACTCGTCGATAACCAGCAGGAAGTCGTCCGGGAAGTAGTCCAGAAGGCAGGACGGTGGGCTTCCTTGCGCCCGCCCGTCGAGATGCCTGGAGTAGTTCTCGATACCGGAGCAGAAGCCGACCTGGCGCATCATCTCGATGTCGTAGGTGGTCCGCATGCGCAGCCGCTGAGCCTCGAGCAACTTGCCCTGCTTGTCCAACTCGGACAACCGGTCGGCCAGTTCCGCCTCGATGCCGGCGATGGCCTGCTCCATCCGCTCCGGACCGGTCGCGTAATGGGTGGCCGGGAAGACGAACAGCTCCTCGACCTCGCGCACGACCTCTCCGGTCAGCGGGTGCAGGTAGTACAACCGCTCGATCTCGTCGCCGAACATCTCGATCCGTACGCCGAGCTCTTCGTAGGACGGGATGACTTCGATCGTGTCCCCTCGGACCCGAAACGTCCCACGGGTGAACGACAGGTCGTTGCGCGTGTACTGCATGTCGACCAGTCGGTGCAGCAGCCAGTCCCGGTCCGTGGCCTTCCCCAGCTGCAAGCGGACGCTCTGGTCCAGATACTCCTTCGGCGTTCCGAGGCCGTAGATGCACGAGACACTGGCCACCACGACGACGTCTCGCCGAGTCACCAGGCTCGCTGTCGAGGAGTGCCGCAGCCGCTCCACCTCGTCGTTGACCGAACTGTCCTTCTCGATGTAGGTGTCGGTCTGCGGGACATAGGCCTCGGGTTGGTAGTAGTCGTAGTAGGAGACGAAGTACTCGACCGCGTTGTTGGGCAACAGTTCGCGGAACTCGTTGGCCAGCTGCGCAGCCAGGGTCTTGTTCGGCGCGATGATCAGCGTCGGCCGTTGCACCTTCTCGATCAGCCAGGCCGCGGTGGCCGACTTACCCGTTCCGGTGGCACCGAGAAGCACGACATCGCGTTCGCCTGCGTTGATCCGCCGAGTCAGGTCCTCGATGGCCTGCGGCTGGTCCCCGGAGGGCTGGAAATCCGCCTCGACGGTGAAGGCGCCGGTGGTCGGAGTCTTGGCATTGGCCCAGGCCCGCAGTGGTCGTACGGGAACCTTGGCCGGCTCTGCTACCTGCGTGGTCGAGTCTGTTGCGGTCACAGTTGACGAACATAGGCCGGAGGTCTGACATTCCCCACCCCGTACGTGCCTCGTACCGTCAGGGGGTGGCTGACCGACGCGGATCCGACGACGACATCTCCCGCCTGCTGAGCCTCCCCGTCTGGGCGGTCGTCGGGCTCACCGCCAACCGACAACGACCCTCCTATGGTGTCGTGCGGTTTCTGCTGGATCGTGGTGTTCGAGTGATTCCGGTCAACCCTGAGGGCACCGCGGTCCACGATCAGCCCGGCGTGCGCGCGCTGAGCGACATCGATCAGCCGGTCGACGTCGTGGACATCTTCCGGCGCTCCGCGCAGGCCGGCGCGCATGTCGACGAGGCCATTGCGATCGGGGCAGCTGCCGTCTGGCTGCAATTGGGCGTCGTCGACAGTGCCGCAGCTGATCGGGCCGAGTCGGCCGGATTGACCGTCGTGATGGATCGCTGTCCGGCGATCGAATGGCCACGACTCGGCCCCCACGATCGCGCATAGCCGGGCCGGCCGTCGACTCGGCGACGATCCGACGAACGAGGAAAGAATCATGTGGACAACGTGTTCATCCAGTGTGGATGAACGGCAGCTGGGTGTGGACGACCGCGCCTGGCATGTGGACAGAGAGTAACGATTGTGTCCTGAGGCCATCAGAGTCACCAGTGTGACTGAAGTGAGCAGAGTTTCCCGCAAAATACCTTGTTTACGCGTAACGCGCTGCGTAACTTACGTCTTGCAGGGAACAACCGGCACAGACCGGAGGAACGGAGAGTCTTGGTTCGCCGAGAGTCTACCACCGAAGGTTACGCTCCGTAGTGCATTTCGATGTCGCTCGGAGTGACTGGGACCATAGCTCGCAGCGACCCTCGGGTAGCTGCGAACGTCGGATTCGCCGATGCTGGCCAGCGGGCTCGTCCCGCCAGGCGACATCGCGAATCCATCGCAGCTTCGGTTGTGATAGCCCGGAGCGCCGGTGGTTCCCGGCACATGACGCCCCTTCGCGACCCGTTCGCGGAGGGGCGTCGTTATTGTCTGCCGGTGACATCGTGGCCGGGTTCGGCATATCCGCTCGGCGCGACCTACGACGGCACCGGTACCAACTTCGCCGTCTTCAGCGAAGTCGCACATCTGATCGAACTGTGCCTCTTCGACCGGCAGGGCGTCGAGAAGCGGATTCCCTTGGAAGACGTGGACGCCTTTGTCCACCACGCGTACCTCCCAGGAGTCACCCCGGGTCAGCGCTACGGCTACCGCGTGCATGGTCCCTATGCCCCCGGACGGGGCCAACGGTGCAATCCGGCCAAGCTGCTGGTCGATCCCTATGCCAAGGCCCTCGATGGGACGCTGATCTGGGGACAGGCATTGTTCAGCTATCCGCTGGATGCGCCTCCTGACGAGCAGGCGTCCAGCAGACACCGCGCGGCGACGGACGGACTCGACCGCACCGATTCAGCCGGGCAGACCATGAAGTCTGTCGTGATCAATCCGTTCTTCGACTGGGGCGCCGACCGCGCACCTCGTACGCCCTACCACCGGACCTTGATCTACGAGGCACACGTCCGCGGACTCACCAAGACCCATCCCGGCGTACCCGAGGAACTGCGCGGCACCTACGCAGGCATCGCGCACCCGGCGGTCATCGAGCATCTGGTGTCGTTGGGCATCACGGCGCTGGAACTGATGCCGGTTCACCAGTTCGTGCTCGACCACACACTGGCCAACCGCAAGCTCACGAACTACTGGGGCTACAACACCATCGGCTTCTTCGCCCCCCACCAGGCCTATTCGGCCTCCGGCAGCGGAGGGCACCAGGTTCAGGAGTTCAAGGGCATGGTCCGGGCCCTGCACGAGGCGGGCATCGAAGTGATCCTGGATGTCGTCTACAACCACACCGCCGAGGGGAACCATCTCGGCCCCACCCTGGGCTTTCGTGGACTGGACAACGCCGCCTACTACCGACTCGACGACAAGCATCCCGACCGGTACGTCGATTACACCGGGACCGGTAACTCCCTGAACGTCCGGCACCCGCACGCCCTGCAGCTGATCATGGATTCACTGCGCTACTGGGTCCTGGACATGCACGTGGACGGTTTCCGCTTCGACCTGGCCTCCGCACTGGCCCGGGAGTTGCACGACGTCGATCGGCTGTCGGCGTTCTTCGATCTCGTTCAGCAGGACCCGGTGGTCAGCCAGGTCAAGCTGATCGCCGAGCCCTGGGACGTGGGCGAGGGCGGTTATCAGGTGGGCAAGTTCCCTCCACAATGGACGGAGTGGAACGGCAAGTACCGAGACACGGTGCGCGACTTCTGGCGAGGTGAGAAGGCCGCCCTGCCGGAGTTTGCGGCCAGGATCACCGGATCGTCGGACCTGTACGAGCACAACGGCCGCCGGCCGGTGGCAAGCATCAATTTCGTGACCGCACACGACGGCTTCACGTTGAACGATCTGGTCTCCTACGACCACAAGCACAACGCGGCCAACGGTGAAGGCAACCGCGACGGCGAGAGTCACAACCGGTCGTGGAACCATGGGGTCGAGGGCCCGACCGACGACGCGGAGATCGTCGAGCTCCGGGCCCGTCAGCGGCGCAACCTGATTGCCACCTTGCTGCTGTCCCAAGGAGTTCCGATGCTTCTGCACGGAGACGAAATGGGCCGCACGCAACACGGCAACAACAACGCCTACTGCCAGGACAACGAGCTGTCCTGGGTCGACTGGGCCTCAGCCGACGGCGATCTGAAAGCATTCGTCGCTGCCACCTCACGGTTGCGTCGCGCGCACCCGACGTTCCGCCGCCGCCGGTTCTTTCGCGGGTCTCCGGTGCGCGACGTCGGTGATCCCATTCCGGACATCAGCTGGCTGACCTCGGCCGGGACCGAGATGGCGCATGGTGACTGGGACTCGAGCTATCACCGGGCGTTCGCGGTGTTCTTCAACGGTGAGGGCATCAACGAGCGCGATGATCGCGGCGAGCCGATCACCGACGTGTCGTTCCTGCTGTGCTTCAACGCACATGACGCCCCGTTGCACTTTCGCACCCCGCCGGTGGAGTACGCCCATGGCTGGGAGGTGGTTCTCGACACTGGGCTCCCCCGGCAGCCGTCGAGTCCGGACGTTCTGGTCGCGGCCGGGGGTTCGGTGCCCGCCCTCGGTCGCTCGCTGGTTGTGCTCCGCGCCGCGACGTAGTTTCTCTCAATGGGCGCGTCGGCGCGCTCCCCCATCGGAAGGTCGGTCGTTCAGCGGGACTACGTCGTGTCGATGAGCCGCCGGCGTTGCTCGTCGACGTCATAGTCAGGTGCGGGGAACTGCGGGTCCATGTCGGTCAGGGTTTCGATCAAGAGCCGACCGATCGCCCAGTTGCGGTACCACTTGCGGTCACTGGGTACGACGTACCACGGCGCCGGCTCGGTGTTCGTACGGTTCACGACCGCCTCGTACGCCTTGGCGTAGGCCGGCCAATGCTTGCGCTCGTCGATGTCGCCGGGGTTGAACTTCCACTGCTTCTCCGGATCGTCCAGTCGAGCCAGGAGCCGCTCCTTCTGCGCTTCGCAGGAGATGTGCAGGAAGCACTTGATGATGTGCACTCCACTCTCGACCAGGCCGTGCTCGAACCGGTTGATCTCGGCATAGCGCTTCTCCCAGGTCGCCGCCGGGACCAGTCGCCGGACCCTGGCGATCAGGACGTCTTCGTAGTGGGATCGGTCGAAAATCCCGATCAGACCCGGCTGCGGTACTTCCTTGCGGATCCGCCAGAGGAAGTGGTGCGAGAGTTCGGCGGGCGTCGGTTTCTTGAAGGATCTGATCTGGCTGCCTTGTGGGTTGACCGCGCCGATGACGTGCTTGATGACCCCGCCCTTGCCGCTGGTGTCCATGCCCTGCAGAACGAGCAGCACTCGACGAGGACTGCCACCGGTGCCCTCGGCGTACAGCGCCTCCTGTAGGCGGGCGAGGTCGGCGCCGTCGTCCTCGGCCGCGGTCCGGGTGAGCGTCTTGCCTCCGGGTGCCAAGGCGGTGGCCCGGGGATCAAACTCGGAGAGCGAGACGGGGCCCTGCGGTGCACGCAGGGCGTGTCGGACGGATTGATCGGACATGGGCGCGAAGCGTAGGGGCTCGGCGTCATCCCGGGCGTCATCTGGTGGGATGGCGCGATGCGTCAGTTGTTTCCGCCCCGGGACGGATTCCTCGCTGACGAGGCGCTCGACCGCGCGTACGGCGACGAGCCCGCAGACTTCGTACGGGTCAACTTCGTGGCTTCCGCGGATGGGGCCGCCACCCTGGACGGTCGAGCCGGAGGCCTCGGGTCGGCGACCGATCAGCAGGTGCTGCGTCTGCTGCGCGACCGTGCCGACGGGATCCTGGTTGGCGCGGGCACAGCGATGGCGGAGTCCTATCGAGCGTTGCGGGATGATCCGGTTCGAGCCGCGGCACGTACGGCGCGTGGCTTGTCCCGGGTTCCGCCGCTGATCCTGGTCTCCCAGCGCCTGTCGGTGGATCCGAGCGAACCGATCATCGCCAAGGCGGTCGCGCGTACGGTCATCGTGACCTGCGCGGGATCGGATCTGGAGCGACGCGAGGCGCTGGCCGCCGTGACCCCGGTGATCGTTGCCGGCGAGGAGACCGTCGACCTGCGGTTGGCCAGGACAGCGCTGGCCGAGCGCGGACTGCGGCGGCTGGTCTGCGAGGGTGGCCCGACCCTGCTGGGTACGGCGCTGGCGGCCGGCATCGTCGACGAGTTGTGCCTCACCGTCTCGCCGATGCTGGCCGGGCCCGGCGCCGGTCGGATCGTCGACGGTCATCTGGTAATCGACCCGGTACGCCTGCGGCTGCGTCATCTGCTGGAGGACGACGGCTTCCTCTTCCTGCGCTACGCGCTCGCTCCCAGCTGACCGGCAAGCTCCCCGAGGACCTCCCCGGTGTGCTCGGCCTCCTCGCCTCGGGCGAACTCTGCGGCGACGAAGTCGGTGACGCCGACAGCGGCCAGGCCGCGGATCTGCTGCACGACGGCGTCCTGATCACCGATGATTGCCACCGCACCGGGACCGGCCGCTCCTTCGCGGTCGAGCATCGCACGATAGGACGGCAACCGGCCGTACATCGCGAAGACCTTGTCGGCGCGCTGCCGTGCGGCGCCCTCGTCGCGGGTGACACAGACCGGCAACGTGCAGATGATCCTCGGCGCCGGGCGACCCGCTGCCTCCGCCGCGGCGCCGATGGTGGGCACGATGTGGTCGCGAATCGTCACCGGTCCGGTCATCCACAGGATCGTTCCGTCGGCGTACGTGCCGGCCAGTTCGAGCATCCGCGGCGCCAGTGCGGCCAGAACCACCGAGGGCGGACGGTCCGGTCGCGGGCCGGTCGCCTGGTAGCGAGCCGTGATGGTCTCGCCCTCGACGTCGACCCGACCCTCGACGAGCAGCGGCACGAGTGCCGACAGGTAGTCACGCATGTGTCGGGCCGGGCGGTCGAAGGAGTAGCCGAAGGCGCCCTCGACGACCACCTTGTGCGACGTACCGATGCCCAGCACCAAGCGTTCACCGAGTGCGAGGTGGGCGGTGATCGCCTGCTGGGCAAGAGCCGCCGGATGCCGCGGGTAGGTCGGGACGACCGCTGTGCCCAGCTCGATACCCGGCACGTTCCGCCCGGCGACGGCCAGCGCGGTGAGGGCATCCAGCGCGAAGATGTTCGCCAACCAGGCGGAGGAGAAACCCGCCTCGGCGGCTCGCCGGATCTGGTTCTCGAGATCCCCGAGCGGGTCTGGGCCTGGTTGCGGATCGATCAGCGACATCCCGAGCCGAATCCGTTGGCTTGCCACCGGTCCTCCTCCGTCGCCGGGTCGAAGCGCCATGTCTACTCGGTCCGTGCACCCACTGGCCCGGCGAGCCGTCGCAGGAGCGGAATCGGCCCGGAAGCGGGCGCATGACGGCCCGCATGATCGGGTAACCGCACGACATGCGGATTGTGATCACCGGTGCCAGCGGAAACGTGGGCACGGCGCTGTTGCGCCGGCTCGCTGCCGATACCGCCGAGCATCAGATCGTCGGCATCTGCCGGCGGCCACCAGACTCGGTCCCGCCCTACGACCGGGTGACCTGGGTCGCCCTGGACCTGGCGAACTCGGCCGTCGAGGACAACCTGGCGCCGGTCCTGGACAGCGCCGACGCCGTCGTCCACCTCGCCTGGGGATTCCAGCCCTCGCATGACACCGACTACCTCGAACGCCTCGCCGTGGAGGGGACCAGGGCCGTCCTGGCGGCCGCCGATCGGGCCGGCGTCGGCCACTTCGTGCATATGTCGTCGGTGGGCGCCTACGCGCCGGGTCGTGGCGAGCAGCGCGTGGACGAATCCTGGCCGACGGAGGGCATCACATCGCTGGCGTACTCCCGACATAAGGTGGCTGCCGAGCGACTGTTGGACGCTAGCGACGACGCCGCGTTGGGCGGAATGCTCATCGCCCGGATCCGGCCGGCGTTCGTCCTGCAGCGCGACGCGGGCAGCGCCTTGTTGCGGTACGGCGTTCCGGGGTTCATCCCGGCGGCCGCTGTTCGGCTGCTTCCGGTCTTTCCAGTTGACCGCCGGCTCGTCGTACAGGGCGTGCATCCCAGCGACGTCGCCGACGCGGTGCTGCGGGTGCTCGAGCGGCGGTCAACCGGAGCGTTCAACCTGGCCGCCGAACCGCCTCTGACCCGCGACGACTTCGCTCAGGTCCTGCGCGCGGTCCCCGTGCACGTTCCCGCAGCGATCCTGCGCGCCCTCTCCGCCTGGACCTGGCACGCCCGCCTGCAGCCGCTGGATCCCGGGTGGATCGATCTGGCCTTCGCGGTGCCGTTGATGAATACCGGGCGCGCTCGCGCCGAGCTTGCCTGGGTTCCGCGGATCGACGCACGCACAGCGTTGGCCGAGGCTGTCGCGGGTATGGCCGAGGCAGTCGGCACCGCCAGCCCCGCCCTGCGTCCTCGATCGATCACCGACCAATTTCTCCGCCTGCTGCGCCGGGGGCCGGTGGGCAGTAGGAAGCTGCCCTGACGGCGGGTCCAGTAAGAATGGCGACATGAAGCTGCCTGTCATGCCACCGGTCGCGCCGATGCTGGCCAAATCGGTACCGACCATCCCACCCGCCGGTTCCTACGAACCGAAGTGGGACGGCTTCCGGTCGCTGATCTTTCGTGACGGCGGCGAGGTGGAGATCGGCAGCCGCAACGAGAAGCCGATGACGCGCTACTTCCCTGAGTTGGTCGAGGCCTTCAAGGCAGAACTGCCAGAGCGGTGTGTGGTGGATGGCGAGATCGTGATCGCCACCGATGGCGGCCTCGACTTCGAAGCTCTGCAGCAACGGATCCACCCAGCGACCTCGCGGGTCCATCTCCTGGCCGAGCAGACCCCAGCTTCGTTCATCGCCTTCGACCTCCTGGCCCTCGGTGACGACGATCTGACCGGCCATCGGTTCGCCGAGCGGAGGTCGCGACTCGAGCAGGCCCTGGCCTCGGCCCGTCCGCCGGTTCATATCACCCCCGCCACCACCGACCACGACCTTGCGCAGCGCTGGTTCACCGAGTTCGAGGGGGCGGGCCTGGATGGCGTCGTGGCCAAGCCGCTCGAGGGCACCTACCAGCCGGACAAGCGGGTGATGTTCAAGATCAAGCACGAACGCACGGCCGACTGCGTGGTCGCCGGGTATCGAGTACACAAGTCCGGGCCGGACACGATCGGATCGCTCCTACTCGGTCTGTACGACGAGGAGGGCTCGCTGGCCTCCGTCGGCGTCATCGGCGCATTCCCCATGGCCCGGCGCCGACAACTGTTCATCGAGATGCAGCCGCTGGTGACCACCTTCGAGGGACATCCGTGGAACTGGGCCGATCCCGAGGAGGGTAACCGCACTCCACGCTCGTCGGAGACCTCACGCTGGAACGCGGGCAAGGACCTGTCATTCGTCCCGCTACGACCGGAGCAGGTTGTCGAGGTGCGCTATGACCACATGGAGGGCAACCGGTTCCGGCACACCGCCCAATTCTCCCGCTGGCGCCCGGACCGAACCCCTGAGTCGTGTACCTACGAGCAGCTCGAGCGCCCGGTTACCTTCGACCTCGACGACATCGTTCCCGGCCTGCGCTAGCACCACGTCCGAACCCGGATCGCGGAACCGGAAAGGAGCAGTGCTCGACGTAGGGTGGTTGGCATGCGCCGCCGATCCACTCGATCAGTCTTGGCGGCTGCACTTGCCTGCGTCGCACTGCTGGCCAGTGGCTGCACCAGCGTTGTGCAGGGATCGGCCTCCCCAGCGGCTCTGGGCGGCGGGGCCGCGGACTCTGCGCCCACCCCATCAGCTCCACCGGTCGATGACATCTCGTGGGAAGACTGCACCGACAATGTCGAGTCCGCTGTCGGGGAGGAACTCGAACGGCCGTTGACCTTTGAATGCGGTACGACATTGGTGCCCAAGGACTACGACGAGCCGACCGACGGTGAGTACGAACTGTTCCTGCTGCGCGGTGTGTCTTCCGAGCAGACCGACCGGATCGGCTCGCTGCTGGTCAACCCCGGCGGTCCGGGTGGCTCTGGCGTGAACACCGCGATCGGCCTGGCGTTGAGCCTGCCGTTGGAGCTCCTGGCCCGCTTCGACATCGTGGGATTCGATCCTCGAGGCGTGGGTCTGAGCTCACCGGTGGAATGCCTCTCGGCCTCTTTCAAGGACGAGATCAACGCCGCCGAACCCACGCCGCGCACGCCGCAGGAGGTCGATGAGGCCCTCGATCTCTCCGAAGAGGTCGGCGATAGCTGCGAGGACAAGTACGGTGACGAACTCGGCAACTTCAACACCACCTACACCGCGCGCGACATGGATCGGCTGCGTGAAGCGCTGGGCGACGAGCAGCTGACCTATCTGGGCTACTCCTACGGGACCACTCTCGGATCGACGTACGCCGAGCTGTTCCCGGATCGGGTGCGTGCCCTCGTGCTCGACGGTGCGGTGGACCCGAGCAAGGACGACCTGGAGAGCTCGGAGGGTCAGGCCGCGGGATTCGAACAGGCCTTCGATGCCTTCGCCGCCGACTGCGAGGCCCAGGGTGCGGCGTGTCCGGCTGGGCCGGATCCGCGCGCCCTGGTCTATGAGTTGCTCGAGGTGGCCGAGCCCGCGCCGATTCCGTCCAGCGGTCCGGGTGGACGCAGCGCAACCGATGGACTGGTCTTTCTCGGCGTGCTCGGCGCGCTCTACAGCCAAGACGCCTGGCCGGATCTGGCCAAGGCTCTGGCGACCGCGCAGGCCGGCGACTCGGTGGGCGTCCTGGAGCTCGCCGACGGGTACACCGGGCGCCTGGACGACGGGACGTATCCGAACCTGATCGATGCCAATATCGCGATCAACTGCGCCGACAGCGACCAGAGCTTCACCGCCAACGAGGTTCGGGGTTACATCGCCGAGTGGGACCTCAGCTATCCGCTCTACGGCGCCGCGCTGGCCAGCGGACTGTTGACCTGCACGTTGTGGGAGGCGACCCGTCATCCGCTCCCCCAGCGGGATGCAGCCGGGTCGGCACCGATCCTGGTGATCGGGACCGAGGGTGACCCAGCAACGCCGTACGAGGGTGCCGTGACGATGGCCGAGCAACTGGAGGCCGGCGTGCTGTTGACCTGGGAAGGCGAGGGGCACACCGCTTTTCCCAAGACGGACTGCATCACCGACGCGGTTGTCGAGTATCTCGTCGACCTGGTTGCGCCGGACGACGGCACGACCTGCCCGGCGTGAGCTGATGGCCGTTCCCAGCCGCTGCGCGTCCGGCGGCGGAGCCGTTTGATGGTCACTAGTCCAGCCGTCGAGTTGGAGGTCGGTGACCGCACCGTACGGGTGTCCAACCCGGACAAGCCCTATTTCGCCGAGCTCGGGATCAGCAAGCTCGATGTGGTCGAGTACTTCATCGCCGTCGGCCCTGGCGTCCTGGCCGCGCTGCGCGACCGGCCCACGACGCTGGAGCGCTGGCCCGGTGGCGTCTTCGAGGGCGCAAAGTTGTCCACCCGGATGGACAACCGAGGGGATGCGTTCTTCCAGAAGCGGGTCCCCAAGAATGCACCGGAGTGGGTCGAGACCGCACGGATCGCCTTCCCGTCCGGCCGCACGGCCGACGAGGTCTGCCCGACCGAGGTGGCCGTGATCGCCTGGGCCGCCAACCTGGGAACGTTGACCTTCCATCCCTGGCCGGTCAGCCGCTCGGACGTGGACCGTCCGGATCAGCTGCGGATCGACCTCGACCCGCAACCGGGGACCTCGTTCATCGAGGCCGCGCAGGTGGCCCCGCACGTGCGCGAACTGCTCGGCGAGGCCGGCCTGAGCGGTTTCCCCAAGACCTCGGGTGGTCGTGGGCTGCACGTGTACGCGCCGATCCAGCCGGGTTGGGAGTTTCCCGACGTGCGGCGGGCGGTGATCGCTTTCGGCCGGGAGCTGGAGCGGCGCATGCCGGCGCAGGTGACCATGTCCTGGTGGAAGGAGGAGCGCGGCGAGAAGATCTTCATCGACTTCAACCAGATGGCCCGCGATCGCACCATCGCCTCGGCCTATTCCGTACGCCCCTCAGCCCGGGCCCTGGTCTCGGCCCCACTGCGCTGGGACGAGGTACCGCTGGTCTCCCCGGAGGACTTCGACCTGCGCTCGATGCCGGCCCGGTTCACTTCGGTGCCCGACCCGCATGCTGAGCTGTACGACGGCCCCCGATACGCACTCGACACGCTGTTGGAGTGGGCGGACCGGGATGCCCGCGATCATGGACTCGAGGGGATGCCCTATCCCCCGGACTACCCGAAGATGCCCGGTGAGCCGCCGCGGGTGCAGCCCAGCAAGAAGAATCCGGCCAACTGGCCCGAAGCCGACAGCGACTCGGCGAGGGAGTCAGCTCGGGAGCTCTGAGCGGGCCTTCGGGCGGCGGCGGTTCAACGCGGGCAGTCCATGCCGACGGCGTACGACCATCCAGAGCGGCGGGGCGACCAGCAACACGGCGATCAGGATCGCGGCGGTCCAGCCGTTGGACACGTCCAGCAACTTCAGGGCCGAGGCCAGCAGGATCAGGGCCAGTGCGCGCCGCACGATCCCGCCGGGTGCCTTGG
>JACCUM010000496.1 GCA_013811805.1 Geodermatophilaceae bacterium
ACGCATCACCGGCTCAAACACCAAGCACCCGGCTGGACCCGCGACTTCCAGGCCGACGGGACCCTGACCATCACCACCCCCACCGGAATCACCCGAACCACCCGACCACCAGGACCCGACACCGAACGCGCTTGGCCCGCACCAGCCCGCGTACCACCGACGCCGACCACGACGATCGACTCGCCGATAAAGACGACGGCTCCGAAGCCGGACAACGACCCGCCACCGTTCTGACCGACGCGGACCACGACCTGTCACCGCTGGGCCCACGCGGACGTGCGCGCCCGTCTGACCTGCCACCGCTGGTTCCATGCGGACGAGCGTGGCCTTCTGACCGACCACACTGGGACACGGTGATCCGGCGAGGCGGACGGCAGCGGCTTCATCCGGTCACGTCCGGGTGCCGACTCCCCAATTGTTGGCTCGACATCCAGAGCCGGTGAAGGCCGCGTCAGTTGAGAAATCCTCCGGCCGGCGCACCTCTGTAATCAGCTGTCTCAGCCACCTACGGTGGTCCCGAGGACAGGCTTGAGCAAGACCTGCCAGGGCTGTGCAACGTGAGAGGAGCGGCGCATGACCATCCGCTACCCAGCTCCCCTGCGCCCGGGCGACCGGATCGGGATCACTGCGCCGTCGAGCGGAGTGCCCGACGACCTTCGCACTCGTCTCGAAGTCTGCATCGATCATCTCCGGCAGCGCGGCTACCAGGTCGTCGTCGGTGACTGCATGGACGGGGAAACAGCCGTCAGCGCGCCGGCGCACTCGCGGGCTGCCGAGCTGACCGCCATGTTGACCGATCCAGACATCAAGGCAGTGGTCCCACCCTGGGGTGGGGAACTGGCTGTGGAACTCCTGCCGCATCTCGATCTGGCTGCCATCGCCGCGTCCGACCCGACCTGGCTGGTCGGATACTCCGATCTGTCGACGATATTGCTGCCGATGACAACCGTGACCGGCATCGCCACCGTGCACGCGCAGAATCTGATGGACACGCCGTACCGGATCGCCGAACCGCTGCGCTCTTGGCTCGACGTGGTGACGCTGCCGCCGGGAGCAAGTTTCTCGCAAGCGGCTGCCGCACATCATCGTTCGAGCGGACACGACAGCTGGCAGGACAATCCGACAGTCGAGGAGTACACCCTCGATGCCTCCGGAACCTGGAGCCTTCTCCAGCCAGCGGGCGGCGACATTCAGGTCCAGGGCCGGCTCATCGGAGGCTGCACCGAAACGATCTCCGTGCTGGCGGGTACGACGTACGGAGACCTGCGCGCCTTCGCCGCTGATCACGCACCCGAAGGGCTCATCGTGTACGTCGAGGCAGCCGAGAACGGGGCCTTCACCATCGCTCGCGATCTGTGGCGGATGCGCCTGGCGGGCTGGTTCGACCACGCCGACGCCGTACTGGTGGGACGTACGAACGCTCCCGACGTACCCGGCTTCAGCCAGCACGACGCCGTACGCAGTGCCCTGGCCGAGCTCGATGTACCGGTGGTGGTGAACGTGGATTTCGGTCACGTACCCCCGCAGCTAGCGCTGATCAACGGCGCCTTGACCGATCTGACCGTTACCGATGCGACCAAGACCATCACGCAGCATCTGCGCTGAGGCCGGGGCAACGCCACGCCGGTCGAGAACCCGTCCTCACCAGGAACTCACGGCACCGCCAGGCAGGCTGTCCACCAGCGACTGCGACGGAAGGCTCCTGGCGCAACGACGGGGAACCAGGATCTGGAGTTTCGTCAGCGCGGCAGCGTTGGTCCTGTAGTTGGCCGCCTGCTCCGGCGGCGCTGGACAAGCAGCAACCGACTCATCCGACACCGCGCAACAACCTCGCGTCCAGCAGGAGCCACCGCAGGCATACACCATCGACGAATGCCTGGTCGGTGTCTGGACCACCGTGTCCCAGCGCGAGCAGGCGACGGTCAATGGGGAGCAGGTGGTCCTCATCGACGTGGAGCGACAGCTCAGCTTCGCCTCCGACGGCGTAGAGGTCGTCACCTATGTCGCGACACCCCGGCCGCAGTACAGAACGCCGCAGGTGAGGTTCTCGGAGAGGTCACCCAGGACGGCGAATTGACCTATCAGGTGAGTACCGACGAACCCGGGACCAGCAGCTTCGAGCTGACCGACGGCGAGCTGAGCGCAACCTTCCACATCCGCGGCCAGTCCTCGACACTGACCGGCGCCGGGGGCAGCGGTCCGGTGACCTACACCTGTTCCGATGCTGAGTTGACTCAGAACGCCGCGGGACGAGGCGGTCCTCACCCGCGCCACGTAGGTGTTCGAGAGGCCCCGCTCAGCCGACGTCGTCGGCGTCCTCGTCGTCGCGGGCAAGCCACGTCGCCAGTCGTTCGACCGGCACTTCGAAGTCCGGATTCTCGTCCACGAAGTCGCGCAGCCGGTCGGCCACCCAGGCCAGACTGACGGTCTCCTCACCGCGTCGCTCGGCGAGTTCTTCGATCCCTCGGTCGGTAAAGTACATCGCGCGATACGGGAAAGCCCGGCCTAGTCGTGCAGACCGGAGAAGGCGTCCACGACCAGTTCTTCCTGCTCGCGATCGTGGACCGAGTGTGAGCCGGTGGCCGGGCTGGCGGTGGCATCCCGCGACACTCGGCGCAGCTGCCGTCCCTCAGCGAGCTGCTCGGCCAGGTTCAGGGCCATGAATGGCCAGGCGCCCATGTTGGCCGGCTCCTCCTGCACCCACACGACGTCGGTGGCATTCGGGTACGTCGCCAGCAGATCGTTGATCTCCCCGGCCGGCAGTGGATAGAGCTGCTCCACCCGCAGCAGCGCAACCTCGGCGGCGCTGCGCTTCTCCCGCTCGGCGCCGAGGTCGTAGGCCACCTTGCCGCTGCACAGCAGCACCCGCTTGACCCCTTCGCGGTCAATGGATTCGCCTCGGACACCGGGATCGTCGAGCACCGGGAAGAACCGGCCCTGGGTGAACTCGGCCACCGAGCTGACCGCGGCCTTGTGCCGCAGTAGTGACTTGGGCGTCATGATGATCAGCGGTCGCTGGTTGGTGCTCAGCGCCTGGCGGCGCAGGAGGTGGAAGTAGTTGGCCGGGGTCGTGCAGTTGGCCACGGTCATGTTGTTCTCGGCGCACATCTGCAAGAAGCGCTCCGGCCGCGCACTGGAGTGGTCGGGACCCTGACCCTCCAGGCCATGGGGCAGAAGGAGGACGACCCCGGATCGCTGGCCCCACTTAGCCTCACCGGAGGAGATGAACTCGTCGATGATCAATTGTGCCCCGTCGACGAAGTCGCCGAACTGCGCCTCCCAGAGCACCAGCGCCTTGGGATTGGCCACCGAGTAGCCGTACTCGAAGCCCAGCGCCGCGTACTCCGAGAGCAGCGAGTCATACATCCACAACTTCGCCTGACCAGGGTCGAGATGGGTCAGCGGCGTGTATTCCGCACCGGTCTTGCGGTCGATGAGTACGGAGTGCCGCTGGACGAAAGTGCCTCGCCGCGAGTCCTGTCCGGCAAGCCGCACCGGCACGCCCTCCAGCGACAGCGAGCCTAGGGCGAGGATCTCGCCGAAGGCCCAGTCGATGTGGCCATCGCTGGCCATGGCCGCTCGCCGCTCGAGCACCCGTTGCAGCCGCGGATGCACATTGAAGCCGTCCGGGACCGACACATGTGCGTCCCCGATCAGCTTGATGACCTCTGCCGGTACGGCGGTCTGCGCGCTGTCGGTGGCCGGTTGCGACATGGCCGGTACGGGCTTGGGCTGGTGCTTGGTGTCCCGGGTTTCGGAGAAGACCCGTTCGAGCTGTTCGCGATAGTCCTTGAGCGCCTCTTCCGCATCAGCCACCGTGATGTCGCCTCGACCGACCAGCGCTTCGGTGTAGAGCTTCCGGACCGAGCGTTTGCGATCGATGATGTCGTACATGAGCGGCTGGGTCATCGACGGATCGTCGCCCTCGTTATGGCCCCGTCGGCGGTAGCACACCATGTCTATGACGACGTCCTTCGTAAACGCCTGCCGGTAGTCGACGGCCAAGCGGGCCACCCGAACACAGGCCTCGGGATCGTCGCCGTTCACGTGGAAGATGGGCGCCTGGATCATCCGGGCCACGTCGGTGCAGTACAGGCTCGAGCGGGACGCGGCCGGAGATGTCGTGAAGCCCACCTGATTGTTGACGATCACATGGACCGTGCCACCGGTGCGGTACCCGCGCAGCTGGGAGAGGTTCAGGGTCTCGGCGACCACACCCTGCCCGGCGAAGGCTGAGTCACCATGCATCAGCACCGGCATGACAGTGAAGCCGCCCTCACCCTTGTCGATCAGGTCCTGCTTGGCGCGGACGACTCCCTCCAGGACCGGGTTCACGGCCTCGAGGTGACTGGGGTTGGAGCTCATCGACACTTTCACGGCCGAGTTGCGCTCCGGATGGTGGAACACCCCGCTGGCACCCAGGTGGTACTTCACGTCACCAGAGCCCTGCACAGTGCCTGTGTCCATGTTGCCCTCGAACTCGGCGAAGATCTTCCCGTAGCTCTTGCCCATGACATTGGCCAGGACATTCAACCGGCCACGATGCGGCATCCCGATCGCGACCTCGTCGAGGGCGTACTCGGCGGCCTTCTGCAAGACCGCGTCCAACAGCGGGATCACCGCTTCCGCGCCTTCCAGCGAGAACCTTTTCTGCCCAACATATTTGGTCTGCAGAAAGGTCTCGAAGGCTTCGGCTGCGTTGAGCCGGCCGAGAACGTGCTTCTGCTCGCGTACATCGGCGACGTCGTGCTTGATCTCGATCCGCTTCTGCAGCCAGGCCCGCTCTTCCGGGTCGGTGATGTGCTTGTACTCGATCCCGACCGTGCGGCAGTAGGAGTTGCGCAGCACGCCGAGGATGTCGCGCAGGCTCATCGTGGCCTCGCCGGCGAAGCCGCCCACCGGGAAGACCCGATCGAGGTCCCAGAGCGTCAGCCCGTGTTGAATGATGTCCAGATCCGGGTGAGTCCGGACCTTGAACTCCAGCGGATCCGTGTCGGCCATCAGGTGGCCGTTGGTCCGATAGGCGTCGATCAGCTCGATCACCCGGGCGTTCTTGTCGATCTGCCCCTCATGCCGGATCGTGACGTCGGTGACCCAGCGAACCGGCTCGTACGGGATTCGCAGCGAGCTGAACACCTCGTCGTAGAAACCGTCCTCGCCGAGCAACAACTGGTGCATCCGACGCAGGAAGTCACCGGACTGGGCGCCCTGGATGATCCGGTGGTCGTAGGTGGAGGTCAGGGTGATCGTCTTGGACAGCGCGATCTCGGCGAGCATCTCCTCGCTCATGCCCTGGAACTCGGCCGGGTACTCCATCGCGCCGACCCCGAGGATCGCGCCCTGTCCAGCCATCAACCGCGGTACCGAGTGGTTGGTCCCGAGCGTGCCCGGGTTGGTGAGACTGATCGTGGTCCCGGCGAAGTCGTCGGCGGTGAGCTTGCCCGAGCGAGCTCGCTTGATGATCTCCTCGTAGGCCAGCCAGAAGGCGGCGAAATCCATTCCCTCGCAGCCCTTGACCGAGGCCACGACCAGCTGCCGGCTGCCGTCGTCCTTGTGCAGGTCGATGGCCAGCCCGAGGTTGAGGTGTTGCGGGGTGATCAGCGCCGGCTTGCCTTCGACCTGGCCGAAGGCGGTGTTCATCTCCGGGAAGGACTCCAGCGCCTTGACCAGCGCGTACCCGATCAGGTGGGTGAAGGAGACCTTCCCACCCCGCGAGCGGCGCAGGTGGTTGTTGATGACGATCCGGTTGTCGGCGATCAGCTTTGCCGGTACGGCACGGACGCTGGTGGCCGTCGGCACGTCGAGTGAGCTCTCCATATTCGCCACGACCCGGGCCGCCGCTCCGCGCAGTTTCATCGACGTGGCGCCGTCTGGCGATTGCGGTGTCGGGGAGCTGGCTTGACTCCGCTCCCGGGACAGCGGAGCGGGCTTGGGCTGCTGAGGGTTTCGAGCGGGGGCTGGCGGTCCCGCGGAGGCTGGCGGCGTGACGGCCGCCTGGTCGGGCTGCCTGGGGGGTGACGGTGCTGGCGCTCGCGAAGACGCGGGCTGGGCCGGGGGCGCGGCTACGGGCAGAGGTGACGCCTGGGCCGAGGTCGTTGACGGCACCGAAGCGGCCGAAGCCTTGGACGCAGTGGTGGTGGAAGGAGCAGGGGCCGGCGACGGCGGTGCAGCGCCGTTGCCCTTTACCGCCTGGCTCGGCTTGGCGGCATCATTGGTGCTCGCAGCGCCGCTGTCCGTGGGGAAATAGTCGGCGAAGAACTCGTGCCACGCCTCGTCGACGCTGTCTGGAGAGGAGATGTACTGCTGGTACATCTCCTCGACGAGCCACTCGTTGGGTCCGAAACCGGCCATGTCGTGCTGGGTGGACAAGGGTCGCCTCGCCTCGCCTCTCGTCGAGTCCGCGCGGCCGGACGTCACTGACCGCCGAGAGTCGAGGCTACGCCCATCAGGTTCGCCCTGGGGTCTGGCCCAGCCGGTCATCGCTGATCAGGATGTCGAAGGTGAGCAGGTCGTCGTAACTGCCATCTCCGAGCAACTCGGCCTGTCGCTCCCGGCCGACCTCGGTGAAGCCGGCGCGTCGGGCGATGTGCGCACTCGCGGCGTTGCTCGCCGCTGCCAGCAGCGTAAGGCGGCGAAGGCCGAGGCCGCCGTCGGCCGTCGGTCTGAATGCGTGGTCGACTGCCAGTCGTGCGGCTTCGGTCATCACGCCACGGCCGCGGGCGTCCGGATGGGTCCAGTAGCCGATCTCGCCGGAGCCGGGGTCGTCGCCGCCGAGATCGAAGATCGAGAGGTTGGCCACCAACGCGT
>JACCUM010000413.1 GCA_013811805.1 Geodermatophilaceae bacterium
CGAGGTCCACGACCTCGGTGCGCAGGGCGTCGACATCGGTCACTGCCTCGATGCTGCGCAGGCTGGTGTCCAGCCGGGCATGCTCGGTCTCGAAGTCAACGGCCACGGGCTGTCACGGTACCCGGCGACGACGTGCCCGACGTGCCGGACGCAGCCCGCTCAGCTGGGCATGGTGTCCAGCCACTTGAGAAGGGCCTTCTCGTAAGCGATTCCGAACTCGGCCGCGGCCAGCGCGTACCGGTCCGCCTTGTCCTTCTTCAGCGCGTTGATCGTCTGCGTGTGCTGCGCCAGCGAGGTCTCGTGCTGTTCACGGGCCTCCATCACAAGGCGACGCAGATCCGCCTTGCTGTGCTGGGCGCTGAAGCCCAGGCGCAGCAGCAGAGGATTGCGCGGGTGGTCGGCCTCCAACGGGGAGGCCAGCCATGCGGCGAAGGCCCGTTTGCCGGCGGCGCTGATCGTGTAGGCGAGCGAGGCTCTGGAGCCCGGCTTGCCGGCTCGTACGTACCCGCGACCGGCCATCACCGGCAGTTCGCGATAGACCTGGCTGCGGGTCAGCGTCCACAACGGCCCGAACCGCTGGCTGGCCAGGGTCACCAGCTGTCCACCGGTCTGGGGGCCCTCGTGCAACAGGCCCAGCAGGGCTGCTGACGTACTGTTCAGGCCCCCGGTCATTCATCGACCCTAGTCAGGATCGGGTACTGAGCGTAAGAACACCAAGCCGAGCGGTCATCGGCAGTCGGATAGCGTTGCGCCCTCTGACCGCCGGTCCGCACCGACGATGGGGAACGTCCATGCGCAGGAGTAGCCAGTTCGCCGCTGCCGCGACCTGTTTCGGCCTGCTACTGGCCGGCTGCACCAGCGACGGCGACGCCGAGTCGGCTCGTCCCACCGTGGCACCCAGTTCCTCGAAGCCTGATGCCGCCCTGACCCTGATCTCGGACGCGGACCCAGCCGCGGCAGCGATTTCCACAAGCCGTGCCCTGTACGACAGTTCCGACGTCGTCGTCCTTGCCGCCCCAGACGACCAGGCGGCGATCACCCTCGGGGCAAGTGCCGCGGTGGCTCTCGGCGTACCTCTGCTCCTGTCGATCCCGGGAGGCCAGCCGGGCGACCCGCTCACCAGCGAATTCGAGCGGCTCGGCGTCACATCCGTTCTTGCGGTCGGAGCCGATGCCGCGCAAGACCTTCCACCAGGTGACGAGCTGCAGGTTGTTGCGGTCGCCGCGGACTCCACTGCCCTCGCCGAGGTCATCGGCGTCGAACTGGGCCAAGCCGAGCCGGTCGCACCGGAGGGCATCGCCGCCGCGCTTGCGGCCCTCGACCCGGCTGCGCCGGTCGCGCTGCTGCCCACCGACGCAGCCACCACCCCGGAGCCGACTGCGGAAGCTGACTCCGAGAACGCGACCTTGCCGGAGGTGACCCGACCGAACGCGGTGACCGGGACGCTCGTCCTTGCTACGACGACGCCTGAATCGTTGCCCGGCATTGCCATCGCGCGCGCCGCCGGTGTCGAAGTGCAGGTGGTCACGCCCGACCAGCTCGACCCTCGATCCTCCAGCGAGGCGATCAGCAGGCTGAGTGAGTCCAAGCCGGATGCGGTGATCGCCCTGGGCGCTGGCTATGGCACGCAGCAGGGCCTGGATTGGAAGTTCGCGACGGCGGCGACCGGAGCACAACTGCCCGGTGGTGGTCAGTTGCTCTTCCAGGAGCGAATGTTCGTGGCGCTCTATGGCTATACCGAGGGCGGTGCGCTGGGGGTCCTCGGTGAGCAGGACGCGGATGGCGCGGTGGAACGGGCGATCGAGACTGCCGCTGAGTACGAGGATCTGGTGTCAACCCAAGTCGTCCCGGCCTTCGAGATCATCGCCACCGTTGCCTCGGAGTTTCCTGGACTCGACGGCAACTACTCGTCGGAAGCCGACATCTCGCAGTTGCAGCCGTGGGTGGATGCCGCAGGCGCTGCTGGGATCTACGTCGTGCTCGACCTGCAGCCGGGTCGTACCGACTTCTTGACCCAGGCGATGTCCTACGAGCCGCTGCTTCGCTTGCCACATGTCGGTCTGGCGCTGGACCCGGAGTGGCGGCTGTTGCCCAACCAGGTCCACCTGGACCAGATCGGCTTCGTGTCGATCGAGGAGGTGAACGCGGTCGTCACCTGGCTGGCCGACCTGACCCGATCAAACGCGCTGCCGCAGAAGATGCTTGTGTTGCACCAGTTCCAGCTGGGGATGATCCCGGAGCGGGAACTACTCGACACCTCCCGCGAGGAGCTGGGAGTCCTCATCCATGTCGATGGAAACGGCGACCAGGGGTCCAAGCAGGCGACCTGGGCCGTGCTGCACGAAAACCCCCCGGCGGACGTCTACTGGGGATGGAAGAACTTCGTCGACGAGGACTCGCCGATGCTCACACCGGAGCAGACGATCGACCAGGCTCTTCCGACACCAGAGCTGATCACCTACCAGTGAGGGCGCGTTCCGGAGACGCCCGTGACGGACTTTCTCCGGAGAATGTGCGCTCAGCGAGCCGCCTGAAGTGACTTTCTCCGGAGAAAGTCCGTCAGACCCCATAGCAACGCTCGTTCTCAGGTGCAGACCAGCAGGCCGGAGTCCTGCTTGCTGATCAACACGTGCAGGGCAGCGTCGTCGATGCGGGCAGCGAAGCTCGGATCGCTCGCAGCTCGGGTGATCAGCGCCGACGTCATCGGTTCTGCGTCGTTGCCGTCGACGGTGAGGACGAGATCGCCTCCTGCAGCAACGAAGTCCACGGCTCGCTGGCCAGTCGGTACGTCGGCCACCGCAGCAGCATTGCCAAGGTCGTCGGAGATCACGACGCCGGTGAAACCCAGTCGATCCCGCAGCAATCCGCCGATCACCACAGGCGAGAACGCTGCGATGTTGTCGGGGTCCAGTTGCGGGTAGGACGCCGAGGACATCATCACCGCCGTCGCTCCGGCTTGGATGCTCGCCAGGAACGGCTGCAACGCAACATCTTCCCCGGTCGTCTGCTCGTCCACGGCGCGGGCGGAGGTGTCGGTGTTCGCGGTCACCCGGCCCAAGCCGGGGAAGTGCTTAACGGTGGCGTCCACCCCGGCGCTCTGCAGGGCGGTGACAACCGTGCTCACAGCCACGCCGACTGCCTGCGGATCGTCGCCGTACTGCCGACCCGAGGCTCCGATCGGCGGGTTCGACGCCGCTGTGCCGGCTGGCACGGTGTCGGCGACCGGCGCCAGGTTGAATGTGATGCCGGCTTCGGCCAACTCCCCGGCCCAGGCAGCGGTCTGGCTGGCCAACTCCGCTGTGCTCAGCCGACCCTGCTCAACTCCGTCGGGTATGGCGGTGAAGCCGGGCCCGGTGAGCGTCTGCACCAGCCCGCCCTCCTGATCCGCGGCTACATGCAGAAAGGCACCGGTCGTGTTGATCGCCTGTAGCTGCAACGTGGTCACCGCCGTACCGACGGCCTCCGCTCCGGTGCTGCTGCGTCCGGCCAGGAAGACCCCGCCCACGGCGTACGGGATCAGCTGGGCGTAGCCGGCAGCGGGGTCATTCGCCGGGACTCCGACCATGAGTAGCTGGCCGACCCGTTGATTGAGATCCATCCTGGCCAGGGCCGAGCTGGCACAGGCATCTGGCGCGGCAGTCGGCGCGGGTTGCTGGGTGGCCGAAGCCAGCGGTCGACTGGACGTGACGGCAGATGTGCGGTCCGGAATCTGCGCCGCCCGTTCGCCAGCCGAGCACGCGGTGAGTCCAACCAGCAAGACGGTGAGGCCGACCGCGCGCCACGCGAGCTTCGACGCAGGCTGCCCGATCACAGAGCCATCGTCACATTCGAGGTCCGTTCATCACTTCTGCGGGGCGAGGACCTGGTCATCGGCTCCCCCCTCCGCGACCGGCCTCAGGCGGCGTAGCGGTCGCGTTCGACGACGAACAGACCGGTCGCGGTGTTGGATTCGATGAACTCCGGCAGCAGGGGCACTCGTACCGTCACCGTGACGCAGACGATGAACTCCTCGCCGGGGAACAGGCCCGGTACGTAGCTGCCGGCGGCCTCGCATCCGGTACCGACTGGGGCATAAGCGACCCGCAGGTCCTGAAGATCCACCGACTGGGCCTCGACGGCGAGTTCTGCGGCCCGTTGGGCACGGGCCATCCCGAGTTCCGGGTCGGGAGCCGATCCGATCGCCCGACCGGCCTCACGCGCTGCTTCGGTAGAGGCGAAGATCCCTCGTTGTACGGCGCTGAACCCCACGATCAGGTAGGTCATCGGGATGAACACCAGCACCGAGATGAACACGAACTCGATGATCGCCGACCCTCTATCCCGTTGGCCGTTGCGCACCAAAGTCATTCGGCGGGTCAGCAACCGTCGGAAGGCAGCCATCACTGACCTTCCTTGATCGCCCGGCCGGTGGCATTGACCGGCAGCAGATCACCCAGCGCACCGAACAACGCCGGAACCGCACCGGTGCACTGCACGACCACCAGAACGAGACCGGTGGAGTCGAGTTCTTCGGCCGACGAGCAGCTCAGCCCGTCCGCTGTGGACCCACCGAGAGCGTTGCCCACTATGTCCAGGGTTCGCGGTGCACCTGCCCCGGAATCCACGTCGGCGTTCGCGGCGTACCGCGCACCCTCCTGCGCGCTGGCCGCGACGACGTTGCGGACGTGCACGTAGACAGCGACCTGCAGCACGGCGAGCAGCAGCCCCATCACGAGTGCGGAGATCAGCACGAACTCGACGACCGCGGCACCGTCCTCGCCGCGGACACGAGACCGCAGCCGACGGATCACTGCTGGGAGGTGACGCTGTCCAGCGCCGTCTGGATCGCCTCGACGATCGCCTCACGGAACGGGATCAGGATGGCCAGCACGAGGGCAGCGGTCATCACGGTGATCATCACCCAGCCGGGTACGTCACCGCGTTCCCGATCCGGATCGCGCAAGCGCGCCAGGGTCGTTGCCCACCACAAAAGGACGGCGGTCACCAGCAAGCCGGCGCGGACGCCGATCCGTTGACTCCGAACGATCATCTTCTGCTTCCTCTCAACGAGTTGTGCATGTCCGTCAACTCGTCAGCGACACGATGCTGATGAGTCCGGGAAACAACGCGAACAGGACCGTGACCGGAAGGACCAAAAAGACCACCGGCACCATCATCGCGATCTCCTTGCGCCCACCGCTGTCGAGCAACTCGCGTTTACCGGCCTCACGGGCGTCCGCGGCTTGAGCGCGCAGTACCTCAGCCAACGG
>JACCUM010000415.1 GCA_013811805.1 Geodermatophilaceae bacterium
GTGGTCCTCGGACAGCCGAGTGCCGAGACGACATACCTGCGGGAATGCGGTTATCGAGGACTCGGCGCCGGCGGAAGCAATCTCCGCGTGGCCGAGCGAGTCCACGATGTCGGACTCAGCAGTACGCGCGGCGGCTTCCAGAAGCAGGTGTCCGAGCAGGAAACTGGAGAACGCACGGTAGGCCGCAATGGCGCTCTCGTCGGTGAACCCACGCGAGATCAACTCACTGAGAAAGTCCTCCACGACCCTCAGGCTACGAAGCGGCGGACGAAGCCAGGGCGCGGCCGGGTGACGCGTCGCGATCAGCGGAAAGACTGCAGGATGTTCCTGTTCGATCCGGCGTACGCCGTGAGCCAGCCACTGCAGGTATGCCTGCCACCCATTGAGTGGCTCCACGGTGTCGGGGTTCAGGTGCAGTTCGGAGACCATGCTCTCGACGATGCCCTCGAGAAGATCTTCACGGCCGTTTACATAGCGATAGAGGGACATCGCTTCGACGCCGAGTTCCTTGCCCAGCCCGCGCATCGTCAGCGCCGACAACCCATGACTGTCCACAAACGCCACGGCAGCACTGATGATCAACTCACGGCTGAGTGGCAACCGGCGCTCAACGGTGTCCACACCATCGGGATCGGTGCTGGTGACCGGTGTCATACCCCACCCTCCCGTTCTCATAATGACTCCACAGTGTGTCACTGTGCGGCCGCTACGACCACTTGCCCCCCCGGTCGGCCCCCTCCGGAGTGGCCATCAGGTACAACCGAGGGGTGGACGAGCATGGTCGCGTGAAGCAGCAATGAGCCGGATCGCGTCGGTCGCCGCTGCCCTGCCGGAGTATCGCTACGGCCAGGCCGACATCACCGCGATGGTCACCGACCTCGTCCTGCCATCTGGCCACTCTCCAGCGCTGTTGCAGCGACTGCACGGTAACGCCGGTGTCGAGCAGCGGCACCTGGTCCTTCCACTGGAGGACTACGCGAAGCTGGGCGGATTCGGAGCCGCCAACGACGTGTTCATCAGAGCCGGATCCGACCTCGGAGCTCGCGCAATCACCGACGCTCTGGACCGCGCGGGTCTGGCCGCCCATGACGTCGACCTGATCGTGGTCACCTCCGTGACCGGAATCGCAGCGCCGTCGCTGGACGCCCGTCTGGTCCCCATGCTGGGCCTGCGGCCGGACGTGAAGCGAATCCCGATCTTCGGGCTCGGTTGCGTCGCCGGTGCCGCCGGAGTGGCCCGGGTGCACGACTACCTGCTGGGACACCCGGACGACGTGGCCGTACTGCTGTCCGTGGAGCTGTGCTCACTGACGCTGCAGCGCGACGACCCATCCACGGCCAACCTGGTGGCCAGCGGACTGTTCGGTGACGGCGCCGCGGCTGTGGTCATGACCGGTGCGTGTCGCGCGGAGACCGCCCGACCCGGGCCTGACGTCCTCGCCACCCGATCTCGTTTCTATCCTGGGACCGAGCGGGTGATGGGCTGGGACATCGGCGGTACCGGTTTCCGGATCGTCCTCGACGCCAGCGTCGCCGATGTCGTCGGTGGGCACCTGGCCGAGGACATGAAGGCCTTTCTGGCCGACAGTGACCTCGACACCTCAGATGTCGTCCGGTGGATAACGCACCCCGGTGGGCCGAAAGTGTTGGCCGCCGTACAACAGGCTCTCGACTTGCCCGATCGGGCGCTGCAACATGCCTGGGACTCGCTCGCCTGCGTCGGCAACCTCTCGTCGGCTTCGGTACTGCACATCCTGGCCGCGACCCTTGACGATCCTGCGCCGCAGGCTGGAACGTATGGCGTACTGATGGCGATGGGCCCCGGGTTCTGCGCCGAGTTGGTGCTGCTGCGCTGGCCCCAGGACTGAGTCCATGAGTTCCGAGCTGTGGTACGTGGTGCTCGTCGCCGCAGTGGTCGTCGAGCGGATCGCCGAACTGGTTGTCTCCCAGCGCAATGTCACCTGGGCGTTGAGCCAACGCGGAGCCGAGACCGGTCGCGGGCACTATCCGCTGATGGTTGCCCTGCACACTGGACTGTTGGCGGCCTGCTTGGTGGAGGTGTTCGCCACTGATCGGCCGTTCCTCCCCGTGCTGGGCGTGACCATGCTGGCGCTGGTGCTCGGCGCGCAGGCGCTGCGCTGGTGGTGCATCCGCGTTCTCGGAAGGCGGTGGAACACCCGCGTCGTGGTCATCCCGGGGCGTTCCCTGGTCGCGACCGGTCCGTACCGCTGGCTACGCCACCCCAACTACCTCGCGGTGGCCATCGAGGGCATCGCGCTACCGCTCGTGCATACCGCCTGGGTGACCGCGCTGACCTTCACTGTGCTCAACGCCGTACTCCTGCTGGGCTTCCGCATTCCCACCGAGGAACGCGCGCTGGAGTCGGCGGCGGCGTGACACCGGGGACGGCATGACACCGGCCACGGCATAATACCGGGGACGACATGACAGAGCGCCGCAGAGACCTCCTGGTCGTCGGCGGCGGGCCGGTCGGGCTTGCTGCCGCGATCGAGGGTCGCCTCGCCGGACTGTCGGTGTTTCTGATCGAACCGCGGACCGGTCCGGTGGACAAGGCCTGCGGCGAAGGGCTGATGCCCGGCACGGTGAGCGCTCTGCGGAATCTCGGGGTCTGCATCCAGGGCGCGCCGTTTCGCGGCATCCGATACGTGGCACCGAGCGGAACGATTGCCGCCACCCATTACTTCTTCTCCGGGGTCGGCATGGGCGTACGCCGTACCGCGCTGCACGCGGCCCTTGCCGAGCGTGCCGCCGCCGTCGGAGTGGTCCGGAAGTGCGGACGAGTCGTCGGGATTGCGACCCACGAAGGCGCCGCCAGTGTGCGGGTCATCCTGGACGATGGCAGTGCCGTGGAGGGCGGCTGGGTTCTGGGCTGCGACGGCTTGCACTCGGTGGTCCGCCGGGAGACCGGGCTCGCGCGTGGCAGTGACGGTCGGCGGTTCGGGATTCGGCGGCATGCCGCTGCCACACCCTGGTCGGATGTGGTCGAAGTCCACTGGTCAGCCCGCGGGGAGGCCTATGTCACGCCGATCTCGGCCACCGAGGTCGGGATCGCGGTCCTCGGTCCGCGCGGGTGGTCCTTCGACGAGGCACTGGGAACCTTTCCCGCGCTGGCCCGGCGGTTGGCCGACGTTGACTGGACCACGTCGGCACGTGGTGCGGGACCGTTGCAGCAGAAGGTTTCCTCCCCGGTCCGCGGCCGGGTGCTCCTCGTCGGGGATGCGGCCGGGTACGTCGATGCACTCACCGGCGAGGGGCTGCGCATCGGCTTGGCCTGCGCCCAGGCGGCGGTGCGTTGTGTGGCCTCCGGTCGTCCTGAGGACTATCCGCCCGACTGGCGCTCGCTTACCCGGGACTACCGCTGGCTCACCAGCGGCTTGGTCACCGCTACCCGCGTCCCGCTCGCCCGTCGGCTACTCGTACCGGTGGCCGCGCGGCTACCCCGAGTGTTCGGTGCCGCCGTGGAGAGGCTGGCCCGTTGAGCGCTGTAGGTGACTACATCCAGGGCGGCGGCTTGGGCAGTATTCCCTCGGTTGCCAGGCCCTCGCCGGTCGACCGCCCGGTCAGCCAGGCCAACAGGTCGGCCGCCCTGCCGCTGACTTCGCGATAGGTCAGATCATCACTGGCCCCAGAACCGATCTGCCAGATTCGCTCACGATCGGTGGCCTGCAGCACCCATGACGGAGCATCGTCGCGACCGTTCATCGTCGTGGTGACATCCTCCAGCAGCGCATCCACGAGATCGCCCGGCCAGGATTCCACCGATACTCCGGACCCGAGATCGACCAGATGCAGCCACACTTCCCGCGTGCGCAGCCACAAGGTGGCACTCGCCGGAATGTCTCGGCCCTGAAAGGTACGCACGCGCGCCGTCCAGGCCGGCCCCGGAAGGCCAACGACCTCCGCGTCGAACCGTTCGGCCGTGTTGCGGACATCGGCACGCAGCTGGTCCGCGCCCTGACGGGCTGCGGTGTCGATGTCTCGATTGCGGGTCTCGATGTCGGGGTACATCAATGTCTCGTTCCCCGTGCGCGCCCAGGACAACAAGCGGGACACGGCTTCTGCGTTGCGGGCCACGTGAGCTGCGACGTGGGCACGGCTCCAGTCCGGCAGAGCCGACGGCTCGCGGAGTTCGTCCTCGGTCAGTCCCTCGACCTGGCCGAGGAAGCGCGCCTCACCTTCGCGCAGCCAGTCCAGGACGTGAGCGGATTCGGCTGGTACGGACTCGGCTGGATCGGACATCAGACTGGCTCCTCGGGTGGCTGATTTCGGCCACGTCTTGGCTCTCCTGGGCTGGTGGGCGGTGGAAACTCGGCTGACCGGCGGCGTGAACCAGAGTAGACAGACCAGCGTGCCTGATGACCTCGAGAGCCGACTGCGCCCCTTCACCGCCGACGAGTTCGACGCGGCCTTCGCCTGCCTGAGTGAGGGTTTCGGTGAGGACATCACCGAGGTCGAAGGCGATCGGATGGTCTTCGAACCCGAAAGGACCCTGGGGTTGTGGGACGGCGACCGGGTGGTGGCCACATCGGGGATCTACTCCCGGGACATCACGATCCCAGGTGCCGTGGTCCCGTTGGCCGCCGTCACTCTGGTTTCGGTCTCGCCGACGCACCGCCGGCAGGGGGTGCTGGCGGCCATGATGGCCCGCCAGCTCAGTGAGGTGCACGAGCGCGGCATCGAGCCGATCGCCGCGCTCTACGCCTCGGAGGGCTCGATCTACGGACGCTTCGGGTACGGGCTGGCCAGCTATCAAGGCCAGCTCAAGGGTGACACCCAGTCGATGCGGCTCCGACCGGAGGTGGACGCCGGCAACGGGCGGGTGTATCCGGTGGACGAGAAGGACTTCCGATCCGCGGCCATCCCGTTCTACGACGAGATCCGGCCGCAGACGCCTGGCTTGCTCTCCCGCAAGGATCGCTGGTGGGATTCACTGCTGCTCGATCCCGAGAAGCAGCGCAACGGGAGGAGCGCTCGGCGCTACCTGCTGCACGCCGAGCCGGACGGAACGGTCACCGGTTTCGCGCTCTACCGTCGCAAGGCCGATTGGGCCGACGCCGGACCCGACGGCACGGTCATCGTGATCGAGCTGCATGCCACGCACACCGCCGCTCGGGCCGCGCTGTGGCGCTACCTCCTGTCGATGGACCTGGTCAGACACCTGTCCGCCCCGCTGGCCGGGCGGGACGACCCGTTGCGGCACATGCTCACCGATGCTCGCGCGGTCGGGATGTCACAGGGTGACGCGCTCTACGTGCGTCTGGTCGATGTGGGCGCGGCACTCGCTGCTCGGCGGTACCCGACGACGATCGACCTGATTCTGGACATCGAGGATCAATTCTGCCCGTGGAACGCCGGGCGATGGCAGCTGACAGGCGGGCCGTCGTACGGCCGCTGCGTCCGAACCGAGGGTGACCCGGATCTGGCGATGACTGCCGAGACGCTGGGTGCGGTCTACCTCGGGGACACCTCGCTGGGAACTCTCGCCGCTGCCGGCCGGGTGCGGGAGATCACGCCGGGTGCGGTGGCCGCCGCGACCACGGCGTTGGGCTGGCCGGTGGCGACCTACAGCCCGGAAGGCTTCTAGCCCGCGCCAACGTGCCGGTTCGCTACACAACGGCCGCTTTGGGCACGGCTAGAAGGGAGGTTTGGCAGCGAACCGGCCTTATAGCGGCGTGGTTGGTAGCTCCGGGACCTGGTGGGTCCGTTCATAATCACTCACCTGGTTGATCCGGCGGACGTGGCGCTGCTCACCGGAGAACTCGGTCGCCAGGAATGCCGAGACCAGCGCGGTCGCCTCCTCCGCGGTGTGCATCCGGGCGCCGATCGAGATGATGTTCGCGTCGTTGTGCTGACGGGCCAGGGTCGCGGTCTCGATCGACCAGGCAAGTGCGGCGCGTACGCCCGGCACCTTGTTGGCCGCGATCTGCTCCCCGTTGCCCGACCCGCCGATGACGACGCCGAGGCTGCCTGGATCACCGACAACTCGGGTACCGGTTGTCAGGCAATAGGCCGGATAGTCGTCCTCGGGGTCGTAGCTGGGCGGCCCCATGTCGACGGCCTCGTGACCGGCCGCACCCAACTCGCCGACGAGGTGCTCCTTGAGTTCGAAGCCGGCGTGATCACTGCCCAGAAAGACCCGCATGCGACGAAGTCTCGCAGCCGCGGCGCTGGATGTACTCGGCCAGGAGGTCTGGTGATACGGCCGGGTTTTCTCCAGCGGTTCAGAAGTCGACCCGCATCACGATGCGCCGCAGCGTCGGACGGCTGACCTCGGTGAAGCCGGCGTCGGCGAACACGTCTTCGGTGCCGACGTGGAGTTCTGTCGTCGGTCTTGTCCTGCGCGCGACCCGCCCAGGGGACGCGGTTGTTGCGCAACAGACCCCCGTAGGCGGTGCGCGGCTCGACCGCGCACCAGCCGACCGGCTCACTGTTGAGGTACGCGACGAGGCCGCTGGTCGTGCCCGACTCTGGATGGCCGCAGTCGGTCTGCTGGCGCAGCCGGTCGGCGCGTTCTTCGGCGGGAAACGAGGCAAAAGACTCCCGCGGCCGCATCTTGTACCGCTGGCACTGGCATCTGGACGCCTCGCCGCGGTACCGAAGACCGTCTGCAAGTCTTCCCAGCTCGCCTCGTTGGCCGGCACGACCGAGATCGCCGGTTCGGTTGCCGTCATGCGCACGATTCTGCAGGTCGAGTGGGCTACCGGCACCTGTTGGCCGGCTACGGCTAGAGCGGGGTCGCCGTCCGGATCTCCAGCGCGGCCGGCAAGGTGATCTCGAGGAATTCGAGGTCGCCGGAGTGTTCACCCAGTCGATGACCCAGGCCGGCGGGGACAGCCACCGCAGCACCTCGACCCAGTGGTTCGTCCGGACGACCCTGGCTGTGCAACATCGCCGTGCCGGCCAGTATGAACCAGAACAGCAGCTCGCCGTCGTGAATGACGTCCACTGTGGACACTCCATCATCTGCCGACAGAGCATCGGTGCGGCGGACCACGCGTACCCCGGCCAGCCCAGCGGTCGCGGCACCAATGCCAGTGTCACGGCACTCGAATCCCGCCGATGTCCATGGCTCCCAGGCGGCGTCAGCGGCGACGTGCCGTACGAAGCGCTGGCCATCGAAGACACGATCGGGACGAACCTCCGGTGTGGGGAGGGTGATGACGTGCTCGGCGGTGGTCTCGTGTTCGGCGGGGCAACCGATCTCGACGACCTCAAGCCCCGGAGAGCTCTCCAGCACCCGGTGCCGGATGCCAGGTGGCTGCAGCACGCAATCGCCGGCCTGCAACAAAAAAGCGGGACCTTGGTCTTCGTAGACGACCCGTACCCAGCCTGCGGCGCAATAGATCATCTGGAAGCGGACCCGGTGGTGATGGACGTAGTCCGGGACCGGCCCGCCCTCGGGGATGAGGATGTGCGAGGCGATGAAGCGCCCGCCCTGCCGCTTGGGCAACAGATCCCGGTAGCGCATCCCGGCACGTCCTTCCCCGCCGGCGTCACCGTCGTCGCGCGTGAGTTCGAACAGCGGTGCCGAGTCAGGGATGGCCAGTGGAGGGTCGGCGTCCACCAGGTGGATCCGGGTGCCGTTGGGAGCCGTCAGCAGGTC
Source organism: Geodermatophilaceae bacterium (assembly GCA_013811805.1). Lineage (GTDB taxonomy): Bacteria > Actinomycetota > Actinomycetes > Mycobacteriales > Geodermatophilaceae > JACCQS01. The sequence goes on from JACCUM010000415.1 coordinate 7,624, forward strand.
GGTGCCTAACGCCTGTGGCTCGTCAACTGCCAGGCGCAGGTCGCCCGGGTCTCCGGTTGCGCCGCGCTCCAGCCTGATCCGCATCCCGTGGCCGGACAGCAGTGCCACGGCTGGGTCATCTGCGGGCATGATCACGTCGAGCCGGAATCCGAGCGGATCGAGGAAGAAGTCCACGGTGGCGTCGAGATCGGTGCAGGGCAGCATCACCTCGACTGCTCTGATAGTCAGGGGACTGAGGACCGCGGTAGTCGTCATGTTGTGACGGTACCCAGTTCAGGCGACGAGCAAGCCGTTGGAGAACAACGCAGCCTCGGTAAGCGCCCGGCGCCTTCGTCGGTGAGGCGCACCTCGCGGCTGTGCGCCGTCGGGACAATCCAGCCCTGTCGGGTCACCCCTGTCAGCACAAGGGCGCCGAGTCCGCCGGCGAGATGCGGCCCCCGTTGAGTCCGATCCAGACATCCCCTGACGACCCGGCGCGCGAGCTCGCCGGCCAGGTGGTCGTAGCAAGTACGGGCGAAGGCGAGTGCGGTGCCCGTATGGGCGGCACGGAGCGAGCTGACCGGGAGCGTCGGGGCCAATGCCTGGAGCGCCTCGATCGCTTGAGCGACGTCGCTGCCGGCCAGGCGGTAGAACCGGCTCCGGCCGACGACCGCGACCCGGATCTGGCCTCCCTCGGTGAGCCGTTGCAGGTGCGGGCTGGCTGGCACGGCGAGAGCAGTTTCGGATGGCACGACAGCAGCGTAGAACGGCAACATTCGGCGTACGGCGAAGCTTTCGACACCTAGCGTCGCTTCCATGAGCAGTCGGGCGCTTGACGCCGGCCCGCGCCATCTCTGGCGGGCGCCGTCGGCAGCCTTGGTGGCCGCGGCTGTCACCGTGCTGCTCTAGGCATCGGCCTTTGTCGGAATCCGGGCGGTCGGCGCGGACTTCGGCCCTGGGGCGTTGACGCTGGGCCGGTTGTCCATTGGCTGGCTGGTGTTGAGCGGTTTCGTTGGTCCGGGGAATCGTCCTGCCGCGCGGCCGCGAGTTGCTGTTCGTCGGGTTGTACGGGCTGCTGTGGTTCGCCGGCTACAACATCGCGCTGAACGCCGCAGAGACCTCCCTCGATGCTGGCACGGCGGCCATGCTGGTTCAGGGCGCTCCGGTGCTCGGTGCGGTGATCAACTCGCGGGCGTTCTGGCAACTCGGCGTGACGACGTATCTGGTTCCGGTCGTGGCAGCGGGGCTGTCCTGGATCTTGCTGGACGAGGTTCCGCCTGCGCTCTCCTTTGTCGGCGGCGCACTGTGCCTGACCGGCGTCGCACTGACCCGACTACGACATCGTCGCTGATCAGGATGAGGAGCGCGGAAGTGGCTGTGCGGCAACGTCGGCCAGCATCGCCGAGACCTGACTGATGGCGGCGCGGCTGGCGTCGAAGCTGGCCGGTAGTCGGAAGAACGAGTGGATCATCCCGACCACTCGCACGGCCACGACCGGCACGCCGGCATCGGCCAGCATCGCCGCGTAGGACTCGCCCTCGTCACGCAGCGGGTCGTACTCACATGTCAACACAAACGCTGGCGGCAGCCCGGCCAAGTCTCTGGCTTGGGCGGGTGAGACGTCGGAATGTGAGCGGTCCACAACCTCAGGTGCGAAGCAGTCCCAATAGAACGCCATCCCCGTGGCGGTCAGTCCGTACCCCTCGGCGTTGTCGGCGTACGACGACGACGTCATGGCGGCGTCGATAACGGGGTAGATCAGCCCCTGGAACAGATATGGCGCAAGGGCTTGGTCGCGCGCCCGGCGGGCAGCCACGGCAGCGAGATGCCCGCCGGCGCTGTCTCCGAGCAGCGCAAGCCGCGTGCCGTCGACACCGGGAACCGAGCCGTCACGCAGGGCCGCAGCCACCGATTCGACGTCGTCCAGCGGTGATGGGAACGGATGCTCAGGACAGAGCCGGTAGTCAACGGCCACGACGTTCCAGCTGGACTGGACGGCGATCATCCGGCAAGCGGTGTCGTGGGTGTCCAGGTCGCCGCCCACCCAGCCACCTCCGTGGATGAAGACCACGGTCGGTAGGGGGGTGTT
>JACCUM010000510.1 GCA_013811805.1 Geodermatophilaceae bacterium
GGTCGGGTGGCCGGGGGGAATCGCACCCCCCGGCTCCCACAGATCCCGGCGTGACAGTCTCCCGTCACCGGGCTCTTGTCATTCTGGTCACCAAACTTGCAGTACCGAAGAAACCCATTTCCAGTGCACGAACATGCGAGGGTATCGGTCAACGATGCCCCGCCAGCACTCGATGGCTTTCTTCTCGGCCCGCAGCCGCTTGTACTTCTTGCGGATCCAGCGCACCAGGTAGGCGTTGATACGCGACAGAAGCTGATACAACGCTGAGCGATAGAACGCTCCATAGTATTGCATCCACCCCCGCACGATCGGATTGATACGCCGAGCCAGATCGGCGAAGGCATGGCCTGTCCGGGTGTGCAGCCGCCAGGACCGCACCACCGAATTTATCTTCTTCAGGGCATCCTTGCTGATCGCGGGCAGGAAGGCATTGAATCTCTTCCCCTGCTTGTTCCGCGCCTTCCGCTGACGGAACGTGAACCCCAAGAACGTGAACGCCGTATGTTCGTAAGAGCCGCGACGCTTCCCATCCTGGCAGTACACGATCTTCGTTTTGTCGGGATGCAAACGCAACCCGACCTGCTCCATCCTGTCTGCGATCGCCGCCACCACGGTGTGGGCTTGGTCCTCACTGACGCAATGCACCACCGCGTCATCGACGTAACGCTCGAACGTGACGCCCGGGAACTCCCGGGCGATCCACACGTCGAACGCGTAGTGCAGGAACAGATTCGCCAGCACCGGCGAGACCGCGGACCCCTGCGGGGTGCCGCGGTCTCGTTCGCGCAAGGACCCGTCGGGCAGCTGCAACGGCGCAACGAGCCACCGCTTCACATAAAGCAGCACCCACGGCTGGTCGGTGTGGGCCTCCACCGCCTTGACGACGAGATCCCAGGGCACACTGTCGAAGAACTTCTGGATGTCCAGATCGATCACCCAGTCTGTCTTCCAGCAGCGCTTCCGGCATGTTGCCACCGCGTCCAGCGCCGACCGTCCCGGCCGGTAGCCGTAGGAGTCGGGGTGGAAGATCGGTTCGACCTTCTCCTCCAACCGCCGGGCCACCACCGTTTGGGCGATTCTGTCCGCGACGGTGGGCACCCCGAGCACCCGTGTTCCCCCGCCGTTCGGCTTCGGTATCTCCACCGCCAGTACCGGAGGCGGAAAATAGCTCCCCGAGGACATGCGATTCCAGATCCGATACAGATTGTTCTTCAGATCCTCATCGAACGCCTCCAGCGAGCAGCCATCCACTCCCGGCGCTCCCTTGTTGGCCTTGACCTTCTCGTACGCCTCCCAGACTTCCCGCTTTGAAATATCGAACGACTTGCCTGATGCTTTCAGCTCGCTCACGCGACTCCTTCCGAGCAGTGCCCGGTTGATCGAACGAACAAACCACGAATGACCTGACCCCTTCGCTCCACCCCCACCGTGTCAAGCAGGAGTTTCACCGCTACTACGAGTCAGTCCGCCGGCGCACCGCCGCAACGGTACTCAATCCTTCGCAGTTTCCGCCGCTCAGGACACTCCCTCTCGCGCCCTCACTACGAGGGCGACAATTTCGGGATGCGCCTTCTCACGTTCCACGCAAAAGCCGCAGATCAGGCTCACGTCGCCTCTATGCCGGACACCACCTGGCCGATAAACGGGCACTCTCCAGGCTTATCCCGGGACTATCCACCTGCCCCGGTTTCGATGTCAACCATGCCTGTTTCGACACTTCAACGGCTGCAACACTCGTCTCCCTGATCCCCACCTGACGCATCACGTGCGCCTTCTCCCACATCGCTCACCACGACAGTCTTCATCTAACGCGGCAGTGGGTGGTTTGAAGCCTCCCCCCGCAGGGCGACTCCGAGGGGCCAACCCTCATCTTCTGCGCAGCACCGCCTCAAGAAGCTCCTCCTACCTCAGCTCCCTTCGGCGTTCGTGACACACGTGGATCCAGTGCTCGGCGGGGAAGTCATAGACCGCGAGCAGCTCCTCGATATCGTCGGTGATCTTCGCGACCGCCTTTGGGGAACTTCGCCCCGTAGGCGGTCTGGAACGAGGTCACGGCGTCACGCGCATGCTGCTTGTCCTGGGCGTTCCAGATCTCGGCGAGGGCCTTCTTCGCGCCGGGATGGGCAGAGTTCGGCAGCGCACCGAGGACGTTGCCGATCTTGTGGAACCAGCAGCGTTGCTCTCTGGTCTGCGGGAACACTTCACGCAACGCACCCCAGAACCCGAGTGCGCCGTCGCCGACCGCGAGGACGGGGGCGCGCATTCCGCGCCGTGCGGCGTCGCGCAGCAGGTCCGCCCATGACTCGACCGACTCCCGGTATCCGTCGGCGAGCGCAAATGAGTTCCTTGCGGCCGTCGGCGCGGACACCGATCATCACCAGCAGGCACAGCTTGTGTTCTTCTAGTG
>JACCUM010000522.1 GCA_013811805.1 Geodermatophilaceae bacterium
GGGCAGCGGTCATCACGGTGATCATCACCCAGCCGGGTACGTCACCGCGTTCCCGATCCGGATCGCGCAAGCGCGCCAGGGTCGTTGCCCACCACAGGAGGACGGCGGTCACCAGCAAGCCGGCGCGGACGCCGATCCGTTGACTCCGAACGATCATCTTCTGCTTCCTCTCAACGAGTTGTGCATGTTCGTCAACTCGCCAGCGACACGATGCTGATGAGTCCGGGAAACAACGCGAACAGGACCGTGACCGGAAGGACCAGAAAGACCACCGGCACCATCATCGCGATCTCCTTGCGCCCACCGCTGTCGAGCAACTCGCGTTTACCGGCCTCACGGGCGTCCGCGGCTTGAGCGCGCAGTACCTCGGCCAACGGTGTGCCTCGCTCCAGGGCCACGACCAAGCCGTCCACGAACCGGGCGAGTGGGGCCAGCGAGGTGCGGTCCACGAGCCCCTGCAGCGCCTCGACCAGCGGAACACCGGCCCGTGCCCGGGCCAGCGTCTCGGCGAGTTCTTGACCCAGTTGTCCGCCGCTGAGCCGACAAACCCGATCGATCGCGCCGACCGGGCTTTCCCCTGCGGTCACCGCAAGGGCGAGCAGCTCGGCGACGATTGGGAATTCGGCGAGCATGATCTGCTCGCGTTTGGTGACCTCCTGGGTCAGCCACCAATCGCGGCCGAGCACTCCACCGATGAATCCGGCTCCGCACAGCAGGGTCACCGAAAGCAGGTTCAACGTCCCACTGAGCGTTGTGAACAGCAGCGCGGCCACCGAGCCGGCGCCGAGGCCCAACACCGCCCAGATGACTTGTTCGATCCTGAAGTCCTCGACGGTGTCGTCACTGCCCAGCGCCGCGAGGCGACGGCGGACCGAGGCCCGACCGCCGAGCAGCCGATCGACGACCCGGGCGCCGTCGGCGATGGACGGACCGGCAAGGCGTCGAATCAGCCCGATCATCCCGGATGCCGGTGCGGCCACTGACAGCAGGCGCGACGGACTCGGGGTGTCCCGCAGGTACGGCGCCAGGCGATCCTCGAGTCGGATGGGGCGAAGCGGCGGCGCGGCGCCTATAGCCAGTAACACCCCGACTGCCGCGACCAGCCCGAGACTCATGCCGAGCAAGGTCGGGCTCACGACAAAACTCGTTGCGCCACAATGTTGTTCGCTGCGCAGCTCCCTCGTAGCTCGCTGCGATGCTCGCTCACGACAGCACCCGCGGCTCGTCGGGCAGCCGGCCGATCCGCAGCATCAGCCGGTAGGCGAGGACGCAGACCACGCCGCCGCCGACCAACAGACCGGTGCCCACCGGGGTGTCGTAGGCGACCAGGGTCGTCTGTTGGGTGGCCAGCAACAACAGCACCGCCCAGGGAGCCGCGACGGCCAGCCGAGCGGCATTGACAGTCCAACCCTGCCGGGTTTCCAGCTCAGCTCGCACCCGAGCGTCCTCGCGCAAAAACGTCCCCAGGGTCCGCAGCACCCGTCCCAGGTCGGTCCCGCCGACCTCACGAGCCACCCGCAGGGTCTCGATGATGCGGTCGGCGACCGGATCGGCCAGGTCGTCCTTGAGCGCATCCAGACACGCCATGAAGCGCCCACTGGAGCGATACCGGGCGGCGAACTCGGCAAACGGTTCACGTAGGACTTCAGGACCGCGAATTGCTAAACCGGACAATGCTTCCGGCAGCGACAATCCCGCGCGTACGGCCGAGACGAGGTTGTCGACGACCTCCGGCCAGACCGCTCGCAGATCCGCGAGTCGCTTGAACGCCAGTCGGCGGACCAGCATCCACGGGAGCAGACCTCCGAAGACGCCGAAACAGATGCTGATCGTCACGGTGCTCGTCGCGAGCAGGACGACAACCGCCGAGAGCAGTCCGGCGGCGATCTGCACGAAGAGCAGCTGGGTCGAGCTCGCACCCTGTAGGCCTGCGCGCCGCAACTGCTCGTTGCGGTTCCGGGTGAAGCCTCCGGTGTGCGCCACGGGCGTCGCAGCCACAGCCTGGCTGCGCCAGATGAGCAGCAGCCCAGTGCCCAGCAGGAGCCCGAGAACAGCGCCCAGGCCGCCCGTACTCACCAGGGTCGCCCATTGGACGTGTGCCGTGCCGCAGTCGGTTCATCCGGGGAAGGGCCTAGCACACTCACCAAATCAACGCCGATCCGCGCGAACCGGTCCTCGTGTGGCGGGAAACCGTCCGCCCGTATAAGAACCCCGTCACGAGAGTGGAAGATGTCACTGGTCTCGACCACGTCCCCCTCGGTACGGCCGGACAGAGCGACGATCTCGCGTACCCGGCGCTGCCCGGACGGGTCGGT
>JACCUM010000536.1 GCA_013811805.1 Geodermatophilaceae bacterium
GTCGTCGAAGCGGGAGATCCTTCGGTAGTACACAATGTGTGAGCCTTCTTCACCACCATCACCACCGGTCCCGATCCGATCAGAGGAGCACCGATGACCAACCCACCTCAGGGCGGTGGCGAGCAGCCGCGCGAATCTTCGGATGCCGAGCAGCCGCCCACCGACGCCCAGCAATCGGGTTGGGGCCAACCGACGCCGGATGCGCAGTCGAGTCCTACCGTGCAGCCGGTGCAGTCAGCGCCGACCACGCCATCCGATCAACCTCAGTCGGCGTCGGGCTGGGGCCAACCACCCGCGCCCTCAGCCGGTGCACAGTCATCGTCGGGCTGGGGCCAGCCACCCGCGCCCTCGGCCTCGCAGGGACCCGCGGCCACTCCACAATCCTCGAGTTGGGCCCCACCGCCGGTCCCGCCAAGCCAGTCCACCCCAGGCGCACCGCAGGCCCAACAGACTCCGCAGTCCTCGTCCGGATGGGGTCAGCCGGCCGCCCCTGGTCAGCAGGGCGCGTCGAGTTGGGGTGCCCACGCCGCAGGCGGAGCAGGGAGTGGGTCGCCGACCGGCTATTCCGGAACTGCCGCCCCGACGCAGCAGTTCAGCACCGGCGGCGCCGGCCCGCAGAGCCCGTCGACCAGTACCTACGGCGGCCACTACCCGACCCAGCAGTACGGCGCCGGGCAGTCATCGGCATCCGGGTTCGGCGCGACGCCGAGTTCAGGTTTCGGAGGGTACGGGCAGCCGGCACAGCAGTACGGCAGTCCGGCCGGCTACGGCTCTGCGCAGGGACAGCCTGGGTACTCGGCGCAGAGCAGCAGCCCGACTGGACAGCAGCATGGCTATGGCAGCCAGCCGACGTACGGCTCCCCGCAGGGCGGCTATCCCGGTCAGGGTCCGGGTCAGGGTTATGGCACCGGTTACCCGACCGCTCCGGCCAAGAAGCGCAATACCGGTCTGCTCGTCTCCCTGGCCATAGCCGCGGTTGTGCTCATCGCGCTGGCCGTAGTGCTCCCGAGGTTCGTGCTCAATAAGACCCTGCTCGACCAGGGGGCCGTCCAACGCGATGTTGCGGTTCAGTTCGAGGATCAGGAAGGCGTGAGCGTCGAGCTGACCTGTCCTTCTGACATGGAGGTGGAGGTCAGTCAGACCTACGAGTGCACGGGCCAGACCGCGGACTCCGAGGACGTCACCCTGGTCATCGAGATCACCGACGAGGACGGCAACTACAACTGGCAGGAAAAGCAGTAGTCGCCTGTCACCGCCAGGCGAATGCCTCGCGCAGCCGGTTGATCGCTGACTGCAATCCCCACCGGGTGCCGAGTTCGGCGAGTCGCTCGGGGTCAGCCGGAGTGGTCGGGAGCGTTCCTGTGACGTCGGGCAGGGGGCAGTCCCGGTGCACCAGGACGACCTGTGGAGCGACAGCAAGGTAGTCGACTGCGGCGGCCAGCTTGCGCAGAACACCGGCGGTGAGCGCGCCGGTCGGGGTGGCGCGACCGCGAGCCGCAGCGATGATGCCGTCGACGGACCCGTAGGCGAGGATGAGCGCGGCTGCGGTCTTGTCGCCGATTCCCTTGACGCCTGGTAGTCCGTCACTCGGATCGCCGCGCAGAACTGCGTAGTCGGCGTAGGCCTGACCCGGAATGCCGTACTTCGCGGTGATCCAGGCCTCGTCCACGCTCTCCAGGTTCCCCAGGCCCTTGGCGGTGTAGAGCACCCGGATCGGCTGGTCGTCACGGACGAGCTGAAACAGGTCCCGGTCGCCGGTGACGACGTCGACCGCACCCGAGGCTTGGGTGGCCAACGTGCCGATCACATCGTCGGCCTCGAAACCCGGCGAGCCCAACCGGCAGATGCCCGCGGCTTCGAGCAGGGCGGCGATGATCGGCACCTGGTGGCCCAGACCGTCCGGCGTGTCACCGAGTTCGGGCTCGTCCTCCACGACCCGATGAGCCTTGTACGACGGGATTGCCTCGACCCGGAATGCCGGTCGCCAATCGTCGTCCCAACAGGCGACAAGCTCGGTGGGCCGGCGGGTCCGGACCAGAGTCGCGATCGCGTCGATGAATCCTCGTGCGGCGTTCACTGGCGTTCCATCCGGAGCCACCACGGTGTCGGGTACGCCGTAGAAGGTCCGGAAGTAAAGGCTGGCCGAGTCCAGCAGCATCAGGCTCACAGCAACGGACCCTATTGGAGCCTCGGCCGTCATCGGTGCCCACCGTGGTCGGCGATTAGGCTTCCGGGATGCCTACATCGCACGCGGCAACTGCGGATCGACTGGATCGTGCGCAGCGGGCGGTGGCTGAGGCCGGCTGGGAGGCTCTGCTGGTCTCCGCGGGTACGGACCTGCGCTACCTGACCGGGTATCACGCCCATGTCTCGGAGCGGCTGACCTGCCTCGTCGTCCCAGCGCAGGGTGCGCCGCTTCTGGTCGTACCCCAACTCGAGGCGCCGATGGTCCAGGCGGCCGGCGTCACTACGGCGCTGCACGCCTGGGGCGAGACCGACGACCCCTTCGACGTGGTGGCCACGCACCTGCGGGAGATCGGCGCACCGGGCGGAGTGGGTATCAGCAGCCGGATGTGGGCCGAGCATGTCCTGGCGCTCACCTCGGCGATCGGGGCCACGTGGGAGTTGGCCGGGCCGCTGATGGCCCAGCTGCGGATGCGCAAGGACGACGCCGAGGCAGCCGCTCTGCTGCAGGCCGGTCAGGCCATCGACCGGGTGCACGCGAGGATGGCCGAGTGGCTGCGACCCGGGCGGACCGAACGCGAGGTAGGCCGCGACATCGCTGAAGCAATCGTCACCGCGGGCCATGAGCATGTCGAGTTCATCATCGTCGGCTCCGGACCGAATGCCGCCAGCCCGCACCACCTGCTCTCCGATCGGGTCATCGAGTCCGGAGACATGGTGGTCGTGGACATCGGCGGGGTCACCGAGGATGGGTATTGCTCGGACTCGACTCGTACCTACCTCGCCGGCGGGCAGCCGACCACGGAGGTGCTCGATTTCTACGCGGTCCTGCAGGCCGCACAGGAAGCGGCCTGCCGAGCGGTCGCGCCGGGGGTGAGCGCCCAGGCAGTGGACGCCACCGCCCGAGGGATCATCGCTGAGGCGGGGTACGGGGCGAACTTCATCCACCGCACCGGCCATGGCATCGGTCTGGATGTCCACGAGGATCCCTACATCGTGTCCGGCAACGACCTCCCGCTCGAAGCGGGGATGGCGTTCTCCGTCGAGCCAGGCATCTACTTCGCCGGGCGCTACGGTGCGCGGATCGAGGACATCGTCATCTGTACCGCCGGGGGCGTACAGCGGCTCAACGTCGGCACCCGCGATCTCGTCACCGTGGACGCCTGAGATGCCAGTGTTCCGCACCCTGCCCAGCGACGAGGCCCGGGCCCTGCTTGACCTGACCGTCGAACTCGCTGACCGGGAACTCCGTCCCCGAGTGGCGGCCGACGAGAAGGCCGCGCACTTCCCACGGGAGGTGTTTTCCGTCCTCGGAGGAGCCGGGCTGCTCGGCCTGCCCTATCCGGAGGAGTACGGCGGGGGCGCCCAGCCCTACGAGGTCTACCTGCAGGTCGTCGAAGAACTCGCCGGCGCCTGGCTCGCGGTCGGCCTCGGGGTTAGCGTGCACACCCTGTCGGCCTTCCCGGTTGCCGCGTTCGGCACCGACCAGCAGCGGCAGGAGTTCTTGCCTGGCATGGTAGGTGGGGACCAGCTGGGGGCGTACTGCCTGTCCGAAACCTCCTCGGGCAGCGACGCCGCAGCATTGCTGACGAGCGCCGTACGAGACGGCGACGACTACCGCGTCCGCGGCACAAAGGCGTGGGTCACCCACGGGGGCGTCGCCGACTACTACAACGTCTTCCTCCGTACCGGTGGTCCGGGCGCCGGCGGCATCTCGACCCTGTTGGTCGACGCGGGCACGCCAGGCATGACGCCGCAGGCCGCCGAGCACAAGATGGGGATGTCCTCCTCGCCGACCGCACAGATCGTGTTCGACGACGCCGTCGTACCCGTTACCCGTCTGATCGGCGCCGAGGGCCAAGGTTTCCGAATTGCCTTGGCTGCCCTCGACGGTGGACGGCTGGGAATCGCCGCATGTGCGGTGGGCGTGGCCCAGGCCGCGCTCGACTACGCAGTCGCCTATGCGCGGCAGCGCAAACAGTTCGGTCGGTCGATTCTCGACTTCCAAGGTCTGTCCTTCCTCCTGGCTGACCTGGCCACCCAGGTGGCTGCTGCCCGTGCGCTGTACCTCGACGCCGCCCGTCGCCGAGACGCCGGGCAGCCGTACGGCCCGCATGCGGCGATGGCCAAACTCTTCGCCACCGACATGGTCATGCGGGTCACAACCGACGCTGTCCAGGTGCTCGGCGGAGCCGGCTACGTCGAGGATCACCCGACCGAGCGATGGATGCGAGAGGCGAAGGTCCTGCAGATCGTCGAGGGCACCAACCAGGTTCAGCGGTTGGTGATCGCGCGCTCCCTGTCTGGGCCGAGACCTGCTGCGAGCAGCGTTCGCACATGACCGATGTGCAGAAGGTGGACCGAGACCTGCTCGCGGCCCTGATCCGCGACGGCCGAACGAGCCTGACCGATCTGGCCGAACAGGTGGGGCTGTCGGTGTCAGCAGTGCACCAGCGGGTACGCCGTCTGGAGAAGCAAGGGCTGATCAGCGGGTACGTCGCCCATGTCCGTGCCGACCTGGTCGGGCTCCCACTGACCGCGTTCGTGTCCATCACTCCGACCGATCACGCGGCTCCTGACGACGCCCCGGAGCGGCTGGCTCACCTAGACGCGATCGAGGCGTGTCATTCGGTCGCGGGGGAGGAGAGCTACATCCTCAAGGTACGAGTGGCCAGTCCGGAGAAGTTGGAACTGCTGCTGCAGGAGATCCGGGCCGCGGCCGGTGTGTCCACCCGTACGACGGTCGTGCTGTCCACGCCGTACGAACACCGCCCGCTGCCCCTGTGAGCGATCATCGCAGCGAGGAACGAGCGGAGGAGCGCAGCGAAGAGCCGGCCGGAGGCCGGAACTACACAGTGACGGCGGCAGTTGTGGTGGGGGAGGAAGTCTGGGGGCCGCAGGTGTCTGCGGAGCGGGTGGTCTTCAGCTTTCCCGACCCGGATCGGCTGTTGTCCGGTGTACGGCTGGCACCGGCGTTGTCCACCTCGACACCACTGGACTTCCGACGCACTCGGACCGGCTGGGCGCTGAACTTCCTCCGGCCACCGGTGCAGCGGATGGAGTACAAGCTCACCCTCGCCCATGCCGACGGCAGCTACGAGGACATCGTGGATCCGACCAATCCGCTGACTGCGCCCGGTGCCTTCGGGGTGAGGTCAGTGATCCTGTTTCCCGGGTACGTCGAACCGTCCTGGCTCAGCGCACCGGGCCGAGCCGGAAACTACACGAGTCTGAGTGTGCCGACCCGGGGGCTCGGAGGATCGGTCGAAGCGCTGCTGTGGTCGCCGGAGGGTTCGCCGCCGGAGAAGCCGATGCCGTTGCTCGTCACCCATGACGGCCCGGAGTACGAGCGGATGGCCGGTCTGACCCGGTTCTCCGGCTCGCTGATCTCGGCAGGAAAGGTGCCGGCCTTCCGGGTGGCTCTGATTGCGCCGGGGTCACGAAACGAGTGGTACTCGGCGAAAAGCGCCTACGCTCGTGCGCTGGTCGACGGTGTCCTGCCAGAGATCGCCGACCTCGTGGCTGTGGACGGCCCCGTGGTCGGCATGGGCTCGAGTCTGGGCGCACTGGCGATGCTGCACGCACATCGTCTGTACCCCAGTGCCTTTGGTGGTCTGTTTCTGCAATCCGGTTCGTTCTTCGACAGCCGACTCGACCCTCAGGAACGCGACTTCGCCCGGTTCATCCGACTGACCCGGTTCGTGCTGGCCACCCGGCGCCCGGCGGCCGGCCCACATCCGATCCCGGTGGTGCTGACCTGCGGCGCGGCCGAAGAGAATCTCGGTAATAACCGGCAGATGACCGGGGCTCTGCTGGCCCAGGGGTATCCGGCTCGGATGGTCGAGGTCCCTGACGCACACAATTTCATCGCCTGGCGGGATGCTCTCGATCCGGCGCTCACCGATCTGCTCACAACCGCATGGTCGCCCGGATGACCCGGCGAGTCGAAGTGCAGGTGCCGGCTCCGTCGCTGGGCGGCTCGGGCATGTTGGTGGTGCACGGTCACTACGGCAGACCATTCCTGGTCTTCGCCTCTGAGCAGGGCCGTGCGATCGACTTCGAGAACAACGGCATGGTCGAGTCAGTACGCGACCTGCTGGACGGTGGACGGGCGAAGTTGTTCTGTGTGGACGCCCATGACGCAAACACCTGGTCCAACGACGACATACCGCTCGACGAGCGAGCCCGCCGACATCAGGACTTCGAAGCCTGGATCGTGCACGAGGTCGTGCCACTGATCGACTCCGATTGCGGTGGGCGACAGGAGATGGCCACGGTCGGCGCTTCGATGGGCGCCTTCCATGCTGTCCTGTTCGCCCTGCGTAGGGCGGATCTGTTCCCGCTGGCCATCGGGCTGTCCGGGAATTACGATCCGTCGTCATGGAACGGCTGGGGCGAACGGGGGAGTGCCGCCTACTTCCACAACCCCACCGATTTCGTTCCGCACCTCGACGGCGAGCACCTGGACTGGCTGCGGTCGCGGCTGACGGTGGCGCTGGTCGTGGGCCAAGGGCAGTGGGAGGACACCACCGGCTCGTTGCCCTCGACGCGGCACATGGCAGGTCTGTTGAAGAACAAGGGCATTCGCTGTGAGCTCGATGAATGGGGACACGACGTCCCGCACGACTGGCCATCCTGGCGGCGCCAGTTCGCCCACCACCTGCCGCGCTTCTGTTAGACCCCGCCGCACCGAATCAGCGGCCGCTCAGGCGGGTGACGTGCCGGGGTCCCAGCCTCGGAGACGAAGGCGGCGGTGGTGCTGACAGGTGATTGGCGCTCGGCGATGGTCGCCACAGTCCGTGCCTCGGTCAACCACTGCGACCGGCCGTCGCGAGCCCTGCACGACGCGGTTACACGCCTCGTCGGTCGCCACTACCCACTGCACCGGAATGGGGTGGTGCCGATCGACGCGGGATCGAAGCCGGCCCAACACGACTCTGCGTGAACACAACAAAAACAGTCGTTGGCCAGTGGTTCTCATCACATGCACCCTGCGACCGGCCGGCATCTCCCTTCGTTCCGTCCCGGGGCCCGCTGAGCGAGGACGCATCGACCGAGGGGGCGGCACCTGGCAAGGTGACCGCACACGTTGCCGCGATCGGAACGGATGAAGGAGGAGTGTTGGCCAGCCAGCCCGACACCTTGCACCTGATCGGTCTGCTGCTCGGTGCGGAGGAGGACTGGCCGCGCGCCTTCGAGGAGCTACTCGGTCGTCTCGGCCCGATCCAGGCCGCCGACGGGACCAAGCACGAGGTCACCTCCCAGCGGCTGACCATCGAGCCGTTCGACCTCCGTCAAGAGGTGCGCCACGACCTGGTGATCGACCGGCTCGCCTACTGGTACTACCACCCGCGTGAATGGCTGAAGAAGGCCGCGCTGGTCAACGGGACGTATCTGCTGAACAGCCCGTTCACCTTCCAGTCCATGGAGAAGCATTCGGCCTACTGCGCGATGCTCCGGCTCGGCCTGAAGGTTCCGGAGACCGTCCTGGTGCCGTACAAGCACCCGGTCGACAACGCCCGCTGGGCCTACACCGCGGCGAAGTACAACCGGCCCTTCGACCTCGACGCGATCGCTGAGAAGCTGGGCTACCCGTTGTTCATGAAGCCCTTCGACGGCGGCGGCTGGCGCGGTGTGTCGAAGGTGCGCAACCGGGACGAACTACACCTGGCCTACGACGAGTCCGGCGAGATGTTGATGCACCTGCAGGAGTCCATCGAGGGGTACGACGTGTTCGCCCGGTCGCTGACCATTGGCGCTGAGACGATGGTGATGCACTTCCGTCCGGAGTTGCCGATGCACGACCGGTACGCCGTCGATCACGACTTTTTGACGGCTGAGACCGGATCCGAGGTGCTGGCCATCTCCCGGCTGATCAACGCCTTCTTCCGGTGGGAGTTCAATTCGTGCGAGGTCCTGGTCCGCGGCACCGAGGTCCACCCGATCGACTACGCCAACGCCTGCCCGGACATCGCGATCACCTCCCTGCACTACTACTTCCCCTGGGCGATCTCTGCCCTGCTGAAGTGGTCGCTCTTCTGCACTCTCACCGGTCGCCGACCGCGGCTGGATCTGGAGACCGCGAAGTACTTCGAGATCGCCGACTCGCAGCGGTCGTATGCCGAGAAGCTGACCGCGTACGCGGCGCTGTCGGAGGCTTACTTCCAGACCGAGCGCTACCGGGACTTCTGCGCCACCGTGCTGCCCGACCTTGACGATGTCGTAGCTGAGTGGGTCGCCTCGCCGCAGTTCGACGGACTACTCGTCGACACCGTACGAGCGACGTACCCGCAGGCCGAACACGACCGCTTCCTAGGGCACTTCCGTGGCTTGCTCGACATCTGGCGGACCGATCACCCGATCCGCTTCTAGTTCACTGCGCGAGTGCTCTCCACCGAGCAGGCCCGCCAGGTCCTGCGCTCTGGTTCGCAGTTCTGCACCCATCGCCTCGTCGAAGCCGGGGTTGTCCAGCCGCCAACTGACCGTCGGAGCAACGGCCTCGGCGGGACAATCGATTGCAACGGTGAACGCGGCCCCGGGCACCGCCGTCAACGGTCGAGGTGGCGCCTTATCCAGCAGTTCCGCAACGGCTGTCCCAGCGAGTAGGCGCGGAGCGTGCTCACTCACTTCGGTCTGCGGGGTGATTCCGGCGGTGGTCGCTAACCATCCGGGTGGGGCCGAGCCGTTGAACCACGCGGCCGCGATGCGACTCTTGCCCGCCCCATGCGGGCAGACGAACAACAGGATCCGTTGTCGCACGATCATGCCTGGTGTGTGGACCGCCAGGATGCTGGACCGAAACGGGGCGAGAAGTGTGTCGACGCGAACATGCAACCATGGTTACATTGGATTGTGATGCTGTCCATTGTGCCTGCAGACCCGGGGAAGTGGGTGCTGCTGAACTATCGGCTGCCACGAGAGCCGTCGACGCCACGGATCACGTTGTGGCGCCGACTCAGGGGGTGGGGCGTGGTGCAGGTCGGGGACGGGCTGGTCGCCCTACCAGCCGATGCCAGGACCAGGGAGCAACTGGAGTGGGCAGCCGAGGAGGTGCTCGAGGCCGGCGGGACGGCGGTGGTGTGGCTTGCCCGCCCGACGACCGCGGCGCAGGAGCGGGCGATGGCAGAGGTCATGGCAGCGGCACGGGCAGCCGAGTACGACGACCTGGCCGCGGCCGCTACCCAAGCGCTCACCTCGTCGGGACCCGAGCAAGCCCGGACCCTTCGTCGGCTGCGCAGGCAATGGCGCGAGATCACCCGACGCGACTTCTTCGCTCCGGAGCAGCGCGAAGTCGCCGCTGCCGCGTTGCGCGCCCTGACCGGCGCGCAGTCCGTCGATGACATCGGGACCCGCTCGGCAGACCCGGCTGTCCGGGTCACCGCGACGTCCAACACCGGATCAGACGACGGCCGGCGACCGTGAAGTGGGCAACCCGGGCCGGCATTCACATCGATCGAGCCGCGTGCGCCTGGATGATCCGTCGCTTCGTCGATGCGGATGCGGAGTTCCGCTTCGTCGACGACGTGGCGCATGTTCCTTCCGACGCGACGCCCTTCGACATGCGCGGAGTTGAGCTGTCCCACCGCGACGGGGGTTGCACGTTCGAGACGTTGTTGCACCACTACGAGTTGACTGATCCCGTCCTCTGGCGGATCGCTCAGATCGTGCATGAGGCCGACATCGACGACGCACGCTTCGACGCCCCCGAGGCCGCCGGACTGGACACCATCCTGCGTGGCCTGTCCCTGACCGGGACCGACGAGACCACCCTGGCTGTATCGACCCCGATCTTCGACGGTCTGTACGAGTTCTTCCGCCGCAGCCTGCTGCTCGGCCGCGAACCCGCCTGAGTCTCGAAGGACCGCCCGTGACAGACGACGACTCGAGTGAAGCGGCCGCCTCCTCCGGCCCGCGACCCGACCACACCGTCGAAGGCCCTTCCCGGGATCTGGTGCCCTTCGGTGCAGCGGTCCGAGCCTGGTTCGGCATTTCCTTGCAGACCTTCGGCGGACCGGCCGGCCAGATCGCGGTGATGCAGCGCGCCCTGGTCGACGAGAAGCGCTGGATCGGTCAACAACGATTCCTGCACGCACTGAACTACTGCATGCTCCTGCCCGGACCCGAGGCACAGCAGCTAGCTGTCTACACCGGTTGGCTGCTGAACGGCACCCGCGGTGGAATTGTGGCCGGCGGTCTGTTCGTGCTGCCCGGAATGCTTGCGCTGCTTCTTCTTTCAGCAGTCTACGTGGCCTTCGGTACAACCACCGCGGTCACCGCCCTGTTCGCCGGTCTGGCGCCCGCGGTGCTCGCCATCGTCGCCCAGGCGGTGATCCGGGTCGGCAAGCGAGCCCTCGCCCACCCTGCCCTGGTGCTGCTCGCCGTGGCAGCCTTCCTATCCTTGGCCGTCTTCGGGGTGGCGTTTCCGATCGTGATCGGCGCCGCAGCCCTGGTGGGATGGGTGCTGGGACGGGTCGCTCCACACACCGTTAGAACGGGCGCGGGTCATGGGGCCGCGATGGACGGTCCGGCTCCGCTGATCCCGGATGACGCGCTGCACACCGAACGCCCGTCCGGCAGGCGGACGGTACGGGTGCTCCTGGTCGGGCTGGTTCTCTGGCTCACGCCGGTTGCTGTGGTCGCAGCGTTGACCGGGGCCGACAGCGTCCTGACCGAACAAGGATTGTTCTTCTCCGGAACTGCGCTGGTGACCTTCGGCGGCGCCTACGCCGTCCTGGCCTTTGTCGCAGTCCAGGCCGTGCAGACCT
>JACCUM010000068.1 GCA_013811805.1 Geodermatophilaceae bacterium
GCAACCACTAGCTGACGCTCGGCCAGCCAAATGAGGTCGACGCAACCATCGGGAACGATGAGCTGGATGCTGTCCACTGCAGGCCGCTGCTCCCAGCTGCACCCGACACTGTCCACGAGAGATGGCGGCATGCCATGTTCGCGATACACAGATTCGCCAAGCGATGTCGAGTCCGCCTCCACCGCATCGACTCTACGGCGTGCACGGACTCCGTGAGAAACCCGTTCCGGTTGCGGAATCTCCTACGGCGCAACTTCGAGCCGCCGCCGAGGCCCCCGCGCACCGCACTCGTTCGTCACCGATTGGGGATCACTATGAGGGCGGCAATAGTACGGGTGCTGGCGGGACACCGCGGCGTCGAAATGCGCTGCGGTAATCGGTCGGCCTTCGTCCGATGTGGCGGGTGAAGATCTTGGTCAGCGTCCCGGCGTCCTGGTAGCCCACGGCCGCGGCTACGGCGCTGATGGCGAGATCGGTTGTCTCCAACAGAGCGCGGGCCCTGCGCATGCGGGAGGCCTGCAGATACTCCAGGGGCGTCTGACCGGTGTCGGCGCGGAACCGCCTCAGCAGCGTCCTGGTGCTGACATGAAACTGCGCGGCAAGGCTCGGCAAGTGATAGCTCGAGCGCAGATGTTGATCGAGCCATCGTTTGACCGAGGCCGAGAACGCGGCGCCGGCGTCGGGTAGCAGCTGCGGTTCGACGTACGGAGCTTGGGTGCAGCGGGCGTCGTCGAGCAGCGCGATGCGTGCGGTGAGCCTTGCCACTGCCGCACCGCTGCATTGACGGATCAGGTTCAGGGCCAGGTCGTACATCGCGCTGAAGGCGGCGGTCGTGGTGACGCCGGCGTCGGTGATGGTCAGGTTCTCGGCCCGTACGTCCACCGAGGAGTACCGCCGGGCCAGGGCGTCGGCGAACAGCCAGGATGTCGTTGCCTGCCTGCCGTCGAGCACGCCCGCCTCTGCCGCCAGGAAGGCGCCGACGCAGATCGTGACCAGCGCCGCCCCGCCCTTTCGGTGGGCGCGGATCGCGGCGACCTCTGGCGCCAGGGAGGCCAGGGTCGCGTCCAGGTCCAGCCCGGGTGCGAGTTCGAAACCCGCAACGATCAGAAGGTCCACCTCGCGCAGGGGTGTGACTGCGATCGGAACACCCCCAGAGGCCGCGATCCGACGCCGGGGAGACACGATCGAGACCTCGTACGGCGCGCTGACGCCTCCGGACGCGCGGGCGACGTGCGAGGAGATCATCAGCAGATCGGGCACGCCGAACACCTCCGAGGCCAAGCAGCCGGGATAGGCCAGCACGCCGATCCGCAGGGGGCTAGGCGTGTGCAACTGCTCCGGTTCCAGCGTCGGCACGGTGGCGAGATTACCCAGGAATCTGGCGGTCTCGCCAATGGACGGACGTGTCGCGACGGTGCCACGATGCCCTGAGGACGCACCAGAGGCGGGCGCATGACACATCCGAACACCACCGGTCCCACCGTGCTGAGCGACTACACGGTCCGCCCGGTCACCGTCGATGGCGCCACCAAGACCGTGTACGTAGCCGGGTCTGGACCGGCCGTTGTCCTCATGCCGGAGATGCCGGGCATCAGTCCCGACGTCGTACGGTTCGCCGACTGGATCCGCGACGCCGGCTTCACGGTGTATCTGCCGTCCCTGTTCGGTACCGACGGCGCGTACCCGACCGCCAAAGGTGAGGCTGTGGCGCGCCGAGCCTGTGTCAGCGTCGAGTTCCGGGCTTTCGCCGGCGGGGGCACGAGCCCGGTCGTGACGTGGCTGCGCGGGCTCGCCCGGGAAGCCCACCAGGACTGCGGCGGGCCGGGGGTCGGTGCCATCGGGCTGTGCTTCACCGGCAACTTCGCGCTGACCATGACGCTGGAACCGTCGGTCATCGCCCCAGTTGTCAACCATCCCTCGCTCCCGCTGGATGACCCGGCCGGGCTGGAGATCAGCGACGAGGACGCGCTCGCGATCCGCGACCGGTTCGCACGCGACGGACTCACCGCGCTGGCGTACCGGTTCGACAACGACACCTGGTGCACGGGCCAGCGTTTCGCCGCCTACCGGTCACTGCTCGGCGACGGCTTCGACGGCCGAGTGATCCCAGGAGAGTGCGCAAACCCGAACCCTCCGCCGTTCTTCCGCGACGTCGTGGGTTGCCCGCACAGCGTCGTGACAGCGCACCTGGTCGACCAAGCCGGCCACCCGACCCTCCAAGCCCGAGACGAGATCCTCAACTTCCTTACCGAGCGCCTGTGCCCGATGGGGGGCTATACCGCTTACCCGTAAGCCGCACGGCTTGCGGCGACGATTTCGATCGCGTAATGGACAGCCGGGCGTCTTGATCTCGTTGTCGTAAGCGGATCCGCTTGCGGGCAGCCGTACGGAGCGGCCGGCGCGCGCTATTCGTTGATCAGCTGCTCGCGCAGTATGTCTG
>JACCUM010000015.1 GCA_013811805.1 Geodermatophilaceae bacterium
TTCGCGCACAAGTCCTCGGTGCTGGAGGGTCATTGCAAGGATCTCGGCCGGGACTTCTCGGAGATCACCCGCAGCGCCAACTACAACGTGGTCATCGGGGCCGATCGGGCGGAGGTCGACAAGCGGCTGCAGTGGTTCGGGGACCACTATCGCGGAATCGTCGGCGATCAACGCGCCGACAAGGCTGTCGCAGATGCGCGCTCCGGTCCGGCCGTCGGCACGCCCGAACAGGTCATCGAGGCGCTCAGCTCGGCCCAGGAGATGGGGATGACCTACGCGATCTGTTACTTCCCCGAGGCCGCCTATGACCGGAGCGGCATCGAGCTGTTCGAGCGCGAGGTCGTCCCGGCCCTGCGTGACCGGTCAGGGTGACCGGGAGCCGGAGAGCTTCCACCGCGGGCCCGACCCTTCGCGGGTGACTTGTTCGGCACGGGCGGCGACATTGCGCTGCATGCCGCCGAAGATGAACGCGTGGAAGGGCCAGACCGCCCACCAGTACGCCCGGCCGAGCAGGCCGCGGGGGGCGTAGATCGCCCGCTGACGGAACACCGTCCGACCCTGGTCGTCGGTTTCGATGCCCAGGTCGAGCCAGGCCCGGCCGGGGACCCGCATCTCGGCTCGGAGCCGGAGGAGTTCGCCGTCCACGATCTCCTCGACCCGCCACCAGTCGACGACGTCGCCGATCTGCAGGTCGTACGGGCTGCGTCGCCCGCGGCGAAGTCCGGGTCCGCCCGACAGCCGGTCGAGAACACCGCGGACCCGCCAGGCCAGCTTCCAGGAATACCACCCCGCTGTGCCGCCGATTCCTTCGATCACCGCCCACAGCGCGTCCGGCGGCGCATCGACGACGCTGCTCCGGTCGTCGACATAGAGGTCGCCGCGTGCCCAGTGCGGATCGGTCGGCATCGGATCGCTGGAGGCCCCGGCGACCGAGGCGTTGGACCAATGGGTGGTCACGTCGGCGTCCCTGATCCGGGCCAGCGCTCGCCGTACGGCGTCCTCGTATCCGAGCAGCCCCTCCGGCGGGTCGGGGACGTAGTCGGCGATGTCGTGCTCCCGCGCCACCACGGTGTTCTTCAGGCTCTCGACCAGCGGCTTGGCCAGGCTCCCCGGTACGGGGGTGATCAAGCCGACCCAGTGCGCCGACAGGGTCGGACTGAGGACGGGAACCCCGAAGATCCTTCGCCGAGGCAGGCCGGCCACCCGTGCGTAGCCCTGCATCATGTCTCGGTAAGTCACCACGTCCGCGCCACCGACGTCGAAGCTGCGATTGACCTCGGCCGGCAGTCCGGCCACTCCGACGAGATAGTGCAGCACGTCCCGGATGGCGATCGGTTGGATCTGAACATCGACCCACTTCGGCGTGACCATCACCGGAAGTCGTTCGGTCAGGTGCCGGAGCATCTCGAAACTGGCGCTGCCGCTGCCCAGCACGACAGCCGCCTTGAGGACGGCCGTCGGGACCCCGCTGTCCAGCAAGATCTGGCCCACTTCCTCGCGGCTGCGCAGGTGCGGCGAGAGTTCCTCCCCCTCGGGGGTCATTCCGCCGAGGTAGACGATCCGCCGTACGCTCGCCGAACTCGCCGCTGCCGCGAAGTTCTCGGCCGCTCGGCGATCGGTCGCCTCGAAGTTCGCGCCCGAGGCGATGGCGTGCACGAGGTAGTAGGCAACATCGACCCCCTCGAGGGCCGCGCGAAGGCTGTCCCGGTCGAGAACATCGCCCTCGACGACCTCGACATCTTCGGCCCAGGGATAGTCACGCAAGCGGGTGGTCTTGCGCGCCATAGCCCGTACGGACCAGCCGGCTTCCAGCAGCGCGGGTACGAGCCGGCCGCCAACGTACCCGCTCGCCCCGGTGACCAGGGCGGTTCCGGTCACGAGAGCGTCCAGTCGATCGGCGCGGCGCCCTGCGACGCGAGCAGGTCGTTGACCTGGCTGAACGGGCGCGAGCCGAAGAAACCGCGATCGGCCGACATGGGACTCGGGTGGACGCTGGCCACCACCGGAACCGTGCCCAACCGAGGACGCAGCGTCTGGGCGTCCTTGCCCCAGAGGATCGCCACCAACGGCTGGTCCCGAGCCACGAGAACGTCGATGGCTCGGTCGGTCACCTTCTCCCAGCCCTTGCTCCGGTGCGCGCCGGAGTGGCCCGGCTGCACGGTCAGACATCTGTTGAGCAGCAACACCCCGCGATCCGACCACGCGGACAGGTCTCCGTGTGCCGGCGGAGTAATCCCGAGATCGGACGAGAGCTCACGGTAGATGTTGTGCAGGCTGCGCGGGATCGGGCGTACCTCTCGCGCCACCGAGAACGACAGCCCGACCGCGTGCCCGGGAGTCGGGTACGGGTCTTGGCCCACGATCAACACCCGGACGTCGGCAAGTGGCCGTTCGAAGGCCCGCAGGATCCGGTCCCCGGCCGGTAGATAGGAGCGTCCGGCGGCGATCTCGGCGCGCAGAAAGGCACCCATCGCACTGACGACATCCGCCGCTGGTTCGAGGCCGGCAGCCCACCCCGGGTCGATCAGCTCAGCAAGTGGACGCGTCACGGCCGGGTCAGTTCTGCTCAGCTGAGGGCCATGCCGCGGGTTCGACGAGTTCGACCAGCACCCCGCCGGCATCCTTCGGGTGGATGAAGTTCACCCGGGAGTCCGCCGTACCGCGCTTGGGGACCTCGTAGAGCAGTCGCAGGCCGCGCCCGCGCAATGTCGCGCACACCCGGTCGAGATCTGCCACCCGATAGGCGAGCTGCTGGATCCCCGGCCCGGACCGCTCCAGAAACTTCCCGATCGGCGAATCCGGCCGCAGCGGGGCGAGCAACTGAATGCAGGTGCCCGAGTCGCCGATTGTCAGCATCGCCTCACGGACTCCCTGCTCCTCGTTGACCTCCTCATGCACCGAGTGCAGGTCGAAGGTCTCGGCATAGAAGGCCAGGGCCGCATCGAGGTCGGGGACGGCGATGCCGACATGATCGAGATGGGTGAACACGATCCCGATTCTGCACGCCGTCCTGCCAACGAATCGCATCGGTAGACTGGGGTCTGCTCAGCCAAGGGCCGTGTCGTTGCCGGCCAACGCCCGCTGGAGAGGACTGGTCATGTCGGGTTCGGTCATCGTCGGAGGCGCGCGTACACCGATGGGTCGGCTGCTCGGCTCGCTCAAAGGGTTCTCGGGGGCAGACCTCGGAGGCATTGCGATCAAGGGCGCCCTCGAGCGCGCCGGGATATCCGGCGACCAGGTCCAGTACGTGATCATGGGCCAGGTCCTGCAGGCCGGTGCCGGGCAGATCACCGCCCGCCAGGCCGCGATCAAGGGCGGCATCCCGATGACGGTTCCTGCGTTGACCGTCAACAAGGTCTGCCTGTCCGGTCTTGACGCGATCGCGCTGGCCGACCAGCTGATCCGGGCCGGAGAGTTCGACATCGTGGTGGCCGGGGGGATGGAATCCATGACGAATGCCCCGCACCTGCTACCAAAATCACGCGAGGGCACCAAGTTCGGAGACGTCGCGCTGGTGGACTCGATGGCCTTCGACGGACTGTTCTGTGCCTTCGACCAGGTCGCCATGGGAGCGTCCACCGAGTCCTACAACGATCGTTACCAACTGACCCGTGAAGAGCAGGATGCCTTCGCCGCAGGCAGCCACCAGAAGGCGGCACTCGCAGCCAAGAACGGACTCTACGACGACGAGGTGGTCCCGGTGCAGATCCCCCAGCGCAAGGGGGACCCGATCGAGTTCAGCACCGACGAAGGGATTCGGGCAGACACGACGGCCGACAGCCTGTCCAAGTTGCGCCCGGCCTTTTCCAACGAAGGATCGATCACGGCGGGCTCCGCCTCGCAGATCTCTGACGGCGCCTGTGCTGTCGTGGTGATGTCGGCGGCCAAGGCCGCAGAACTCGGACTCACCCCGATCGCCGAGATCGGAGCGCACGGCGTCGTAGCCGGACCGGACACCTCCCTGCACGAGCAGCCGGCCAATGCCATCAAGGCGGCCTGCGCCAAGGAAGGTCTCGAGCCGACGGCGCTGGATCTCGTCGAGATCAACGAGGCGTTCGCCGCTGTGGGCATCGTCTCCACCCGCAAGCTCGGCCTGGACGAGACGAAGGTCAACGTGAACGGCGGGGCCATCGCTCTGGGCCACCCGATCGGGATGAGCGGCGCCCGACTGGTCCTGCACCTGGCCCTGGAACTCGGCCGCCGCGGCGGTGGGACCGGTGTCGCCGCGTTGTGTGGCGGCGGTGGTCAGGGTGATGCCCTGATCCTCAGGGTTCCCGCCCGCGGGTGAGCTCAGAGCAGACCGAATCGCCCTACCAGCGACGACGCAGTTCCCGGCGGGATGCCGACGTCGCAGATCTGGTGGGCCGCGCGCGAGAGGGCCAGGCCAGGGCCGTCGCCCGGCTGATCTCCCTGGTCGAGGACGCGAGCCCGAAACTGCGCGAGGTCTCCGCCGCATTGGTTCGCCATGTCGGGCACGCGCAGATCATCGGTCTGACCGGGTCGCCCGGGGTCGGCAAGTCCACCACGACGGCTGCCCTGGTTACGGCTTTCCGCGCCGCCGGCAAGCGGGTCGGCGTCCTGGCCGTTGACCCGTCTTCGCCCTTCTCCGGTGGCGCACTGCTGGGCGACCGGGTCCGGATGCAGGAGCACGCCCTTGATCCGGACGTCTTCATCCGGTCGATGGCCTCCAGAGGTCATCTCGGCGGATTGGCTTGGGCCACACCGCAAGCACTGCGGGTCCTGGATGCGGCTGGTTGTGATGTCGTCCTCATCGAAACGGTCGGCGTTGGGCAGGCCGAGGTCGAGATCGCCCAGCTTGCCGACACTACGATGGTCCTGTTGGCTCCGGGAATGGGCGACGGCATCCAGGCGGCCAAAGCCGGCATCCTCGAGGTCGCCGACCTCTACGTGGTGAACAAGGCCGATCGTGACGGAGCAACACAGACTGTTCGTGACCTGCGCTACATGCTCTCTCTCGGTGGCCGGCATTCAGTGGCAGGTGCCTGGCGGCCCCCGATCGTGGCGACCGTGGCCTCACGCGGGGAAGGCATCGAGGAGGTGGTCGCCGCCTTGGACAAGCACCGCCGCTGGCTCGACGATTCCGGAGAGCGCGCCCGCCGGCAGCAGGAGCGGGCCGCGGCCGAGATCGAGGCGATCGCCGTCGCGGCGCTGCGCGAGCGGATGGGCGATGTCCACGGTTTGGCGGCCTTGGGCACGCTGGCCGCCCGTGTCGTCCACGGAGAGATCGACCCGTACGCCGCCGCTGACGGCCTGATCGAGCAACTGTGACGCGGTCATGAACGGTCGAACTCCGGCACGGAAGGCAGCGGATCTGGACGCGGTCGTGGTGGGTGCAGGGCCGAACGGCCTTGCGGCGGCTTTGCGGATGGCTGCGGCCGGACTGAAGGTGGTTGTCTACGAGCGGGCCGAGACCTGGGGAGGCGGGACCCGTACGGCGGCCTTGACCGAGCCCGGTTTCGTCCACGACGTCTGCTCGACGGGTCACCCGATGGTGGCCATCTCACCGTTCTTCCGGGAGTTCGATCTGGCGGCGCACGGTGTCCGGCTCGTGCATCCCGGGATTCCCTTCGCCCACCCACTCGGCGCTGGCGAGGCGGTGCTGGTGCACAAGGATCTCGCCCGAACCGCGGCTGACCTGGGCCGGGACGGCCCGGCCTACGAACAGTTGCTGGGCCCGCTGGTCGACGACGCGCCTGCGCTGCTCGAGACCCTGCTCGGAACGTTCCGGCGTCCGCCGACCTCGGGTCTGCCGGCGGCGCTGCACTTCGCCAGGTACGGCCTGCGCAGCGCACAGTCCTTGGCCGGTCGCTTCGAGGGCGAGCACGCCCGGGCGCTCCTGGCCGGCTGCGCGGCGCACGGCATGATGCGCCTGGACCGGCCGATCACCGGTGGGCTGGGCATGGTCCTGGCGCTGCTGAGTCATGCGGTCGGCTGGCCGGTTGTGGCCGGCGGGTCCCAAGCGTTGGCCGATGCGATGGTCGCGGCGCTGCGCGGCGCCGGTGGGGAGATCGTCACCGATCACGAGGTGCGCAGCCTCGACGAACTCCCCCGTGCGCGCGCCACCCTGCTGGACGTCGCCCCGGACAGTTTCCTGCGGTTGGCCGACGCCGACGCGTTCTCGGGAAGTTATCGAAAGTCGTTGCGGCGCTTTCGATACGGTCCGGGGGTCTGCAAGGTGGACTGGGCCCTGTCCGGGCCGGTGCCGTGGACGAACCCCGACATCTCGCCCGCCGGAACCGTCCACCTGGGCGGGACCTTCGACCGGATTGCGGCCTCGGAGGCAGACGTTGCCGCCGGTCGGCACCCCGAGCATCCTTTTGTGCTCACCGTCCAGCCCACGGTCGCTGATCCGAGCCGGGCCCCCGCCGGCCGACACGTGCTGTGGGCCTACTGCCACGTCCCCGGACGATCCACTGTGGACATGACTGGCGTCATCGAGGACCAGATCGAGGCGGCTGCACCGGGATTCCGCGACGTGGTGATCGGGCGGCATACCATGACCGCCGTGCAGATGGCCGACTACGACCCCAATTACGTCGGCGGCGACATCAGCGTGGGGGAGACCTCGATGTTTCAGATGCTGGCCCGTCCTGTGCCCCGGTGGTCGACGTACCGGACTCCGATCGAGGGCGTGTACCTGTGTTCCTCGGCCACGCCGCCGGGTCCGGCCGTACACGGAATGTGCGGTGACCACGCCGCCCGACTGGCGCTGCGCCAGCGTTTCCACATCCGCAGGCCCCCGTCACTGCGCAACCTGCCGACCCCGCGGAAGGGTACGGCGTAGCCTTTCGCGCACCATGCCTCGCGAACTGCGCCTTCCGTTCGACCCGATCGAGCGGGCCGGGGAGAACTGGGAGCGTACCTGGGGCCCGTCGACCGCGATGCGCGCTGCGACGTCGGTCTTTCGGGCCCAGCAGATCCTGCTGGCTCGATTTGACGAGACGTTACGACCGTACGAACTGACCTTCGCCCGGTACGAGGCGCTGGTCCTGCTTCGCTTCTCGCGAACCGGCACGTTGCCCTTGAAGGTGATCGGCAGCCGTTTGATGGTGCATCCGACGAGCGTGACCAACACCATCGAGCGGTTGGCCGTGGCCGGTCTGGTCCAGCGCCGGCCGAACCCGGCCGACGGTCGGGGCGTGCTGGCCTCGATCACCGACACCGGGCGCGACATCGTCGAACAGGCCACCGCCGATCTTGTGGGTGTCGACTTCGGGCTGGAGAACATCAGTGACGATCGGCTCGATGATCTGTATGCCACCCTGCGCGACGTCCGGTATGCCGCCGGTGATGTAGCCGGAGCTGACCAGGCGCTGAGCCACCCACAACCGTAAGAAATTAGTAGGACGTCCTAGTTGCTTGTTTAGTAGGACGTCCTAGTATTAGGTATGACCGAAGTCTTGGACGGCCGAGCCCGTTGGCAGCAGCGCTACGACACCGCGCAAGCGGCGGGACGGGTGCGGGACGCGGACTTCAGCACGCTCTCCGGTGTGGAAGTGGCGCCGGTCTACGGCCCTGAATCCGGACAGGAGCCCCCGGGCTTCGAACGGATCGGCTGGCCGGGGGAGTTCCCTTTCACGCGCGGGCTCTATCCGACCGGCTATCGGGGCCGGTCTTGGACGATCCGCCAGTTCGCCGGCTTCGGGAACGCCGAGCAGACCAACGAGCGGTACAAGATGATCCTGGCCGAGGGTGGAGGCGGCCTGTCGGTCGCGTTCGACATGCCGACCCTGATGGGCCGTGACTCAGACGAGTCGATCTCACTGGGCGAGGTAGGGCACTGTGGTGTGGCGATCGACTCCGCCGCCGATATGGAGACCCTCTTCGCGGACATCCCACTCGGACACACCACCACGTCCATGACCATCAGCGGCCCAGCCGTACCGGTCTTCTGTATGTACCTCGTCGCCGCGGAGCGACAGGGGGTCGACATCTCCACCTTGGACGGCACGCTGCAGACCGACATCTTCAAGGAGTACATCGCCCAGAAGGAGTGGCTTTTCCCGCCCGAGCCACATCTGCGCCTGATCGGCGACCTGATGGAGTTCTGCAACGACAAAATCCCGGCCTACAAGCCGGTGTCGGTATCGGGTTACCACATCCGCGAGGCCGGTTCGACCGCCGCGCAGGAGCTGGCCTTCACCCTCGCGGATGGCTTCGGCTATGTCGAACTCGGCCTGTCCCGTGGGATGGACATCGAGGAGTTCGCCCCCGGTCTGTCGTTCTTCTTCGACGCACACATCGACTTCTTCGAGGAGATCGCCAAGTTCCGGGCTGCTCGCCGCATCTGGGCCCGATGGATGCGCGACGTGTACGGCGCGAAGACCGAACGGGCCCAGTGGCTGCGCTTCCACACTCAGACCGCCGGTGTGTCGCTGACCGCCCAGCAGCCGGACAACAACATCGTTCGTACGGCCGTCGAGGCACTTGCCGCGATCCTGGGCGGCACCAACTCCTTGCACACCAACGCCCTGGACGAGGTCCTGGCGCTGCCGAGTGAGAAGGCCGCCCAGATCGCCCTGCGTACCCAACAGGTGATCGCCGCGGAGACCGGCGTCGGCAACGTCGCGGATCCGCTCGGTGGGTCCTGGTACGTCGAGGCGCTCACCGACGAACTCGAGCGTCAGGCCGAGGCAATCTTCGCCCAGGTCAAGGACATGGGGACCGACGGCACGATGACCAGCGGTCTGCTCCGCGGAATCGAGGAAGGCTGGTTCATCGGTGAGATCGCCGAGGCGGCCTTCGACTACCAGCTCAAGCTCGAGAAGGGCGACCGGCAGGTGGTCGGCGTCAACGTCAACAACGCCTCGGTCAGCGACCACGACGAACTGGACATCCTGCGGGTCAGCCACGAGGTCGAGGTCGAGCAGTGCCGAGAGCTGGCACACCGGCGCACTGTCCGCGACGATGCGGTCGTACGTGCGGCGGTGGCGCACATGGTCGAGGTCAGTCGTACGACGCAGAACATGGTGCCGGCCATGCTCGAGGCGGTGCGCGTGGAGGCCACGCTGGGAGAGATCTGTGCTGCCCTGCGTGCCGAATGGGGCGGTTACACCGAGCCTGCACGGTTCTAGGCGGCCGCCGGTGAAACCGGTGGCAGTGTCAAGATGGAAGCCATGCAGCCCAACCGTGGATCCGCCCCGCCCCGTACCGCCGCCGCTGCTGCCCAACAGGCTCAGGTAGCGGCCTCGCTTGCCGGTGCGGTCGACCTGGGAGCCATCCGCGCCCGCGCCGAGGCCGCCGAACGGGCCGCTGCGGCACCTCCGCCGGTACCCGGAGCCGGCGGGGGCAGCTATGTCGTGGATGTGACCGAGTCGACCTTCCAGGCCGAAGTCATCGACCGTTCCTTCCAGGTGCCGGTGATCCTGGATCTCTGGGCGGACTGGTGCCAGCCGTGCAAGCAGCTTTCCCCGGTGCTGGAAAGGCTTGCCGCCGAAGGCAACGGGGCTTGGATCTTGGCCAAGATCGACATCGACTCCAACCAGCGGCTGGCCGAGGGGCTGCAGGTGCAGAGCATCCCGGCGGTGAAGGCGGTCCTGCAAGGCGCGTTGGCGGCGGAGTTCAACGGAGCACTTCCCGAGGCCGAGGTACGCAAGTTTCTGACTGCGGTCGTCGAGGCAGCCGGCGGAAAGCTGCCGCCCGGTTCGGCCACGGATGAGGACGGCGTGGCCGACACCGGACAGGACGACCCGCGACTTGATGCCGCCGAGGACGCGGTGGCTCGGGGTGATCTCGACGCCGCCGAGGCGGCCTATGCCGAGATCGTGGCGACCGAACCGGACCACCCGATAGCTGGCCTAGCGCTGGCCCAGATCCAGTTGCTGCGCCGCGCCCAGGCCGCCGGTCCGGACGCCGTAGCCAGCGCTGATGCAGATCCGAGGAATGCCGAGTCAGCTCGGGCCGCCGCCGACGTGGAACTGGCCCAGGGTCAGGTCGACCAAGCCTTCGAGCGGCTGCTCTCGGTCATCCGGTCCACCAGTGACGGCGACCGCGACGTCGCCCGCGAGGCGCTGCTGGAACTGTTCGCCCTGGTTGGTCACGAGGACCCGCGGGTCGTCGTCGCGCGCAAGAAGCTCACCACCGCACTGTTCTGACCTGACTCAGCCGCCGAAGATGCCGCAGTCGGCTCCACCGTTGACGAAACCCTGACGGAAGACGTCGACGAGCTGGAAGCCGGACAGCCCCACCTCGGGCAGGATCTCCCGACGGGAGCCGTACTCGATGAGGAAGATCACTGCCTCGTCGATGTCACCGGGGCTGATGGTGGCCTGGGCCAGGTCGTCGAGGTTGCCCAGGTAGAACTGCGCCGCGAACCAGCCAGTGGCACAGACCGCCGCCGAGATCGCCTCGGGCCCCCGGATGGACTGATCGACCGCGTTTCGTGCAGCGAGGGCATATGGCAAGGAGATCGCCGTCGTAACTGCGAAGTCGCCGATGTCTTCGGCAACCACTTCGGTGAGATCGGACTCGTCGAAGGCAACTGTGTTGTCCTCCGCGCAGAAGTTGATGTCGCGTTCCACGTCGTCCCCACCGCAATCGGGGGCATCGCCGTCGAAGGCGACCAGCTCCGGCGCGATGAACGACTGCTGTCCGACTTCGTCAAAGGCTGACTCCCAGAAGCTCTCTAGGGCCCGCTCGCTGATCTCGACGGCGTTCTCGTACGACTCGTTGCCCGTGTCGTTCCCGGTGAACTCGGCAAGGGTGAACAACCGCTCGTCGTCGTAATTGTCCCGGCACGCCTGCGCCCCGGTGTCGAACCCTTCTTGGAAGGCCGACACCCGGTCGAAGTAGGAGCCGTGCGCTCTGTCGTCGTCGGCGGCCGCTCCGGGTTCGTCCCGCAGCAACAGGTAGCCGCGCACGACGTCGTCGAGTTCGGGGACGCGGATGTTGAAGTGTTTGGCGTTGTCCTCGGCGACCCAGCCGGTCCACGCGCCGGCGTAGCAGTCTGCCTGGGTCTCGAAGACGATGGACCGATCGGAGGGCGGCGGCTCGCGGCCCTGGATGGCGTGGCCGAACTCGTGCGCCATGACCAAGGCGGGCAGGAAGCGGCCGTAGTCGGCGGCCAGGCTCTCCAGCAGCGTGCGGTCATAGACGACGTTGTCCCCACCGCCGTCGGATTGCGGGAAGCAGTAAAAGGCGTTGTTCGCGACGTTCTCGGGATCCCCGTCCAGGCAGCCGATGTCATCTGGGTAGTCGGCGGGGTCGAAGTTTTCCGGGTCGATCGAGTAGTAGCCGCCGGTAAGCGGTTCGAAGTCTCCGTCGTAAAGCTCGGGAAATGTCTGCGACCAGTAGTCGTTGATGTCGGCCAACGCGTTACGAGCCGTCTTGTCGATCTCGCTGTCGGTCGAGCCGACGATTTCGAAGTCGGAGTCGGCCACATCCTGACGAAGCCCGTTGGCCGGTACGGGAGCGCCGGTCACCATGCTGGAACAGCCCGTCGTGATAATCGCCACGACGACCAGGATGGGGAGGCTGTGCGACGCCTTGGCCGACCTCATTCGATCTTCTCCTTCGGGGCGCCTTGACACCAGGCAGCCATGGGCCAGCTTTCGGGATGCAGCATAAAACGTCGGTGAGGCGCGCCCCGAGCCTCCGCCGGGACTACGCAGGCGCGCTGACCGCTGTCTGCGTTCATCGGCTGCGTTCACCGACGAGCGCTTCGATGCCGGTCAGTACGCGTTGCAGGCCGAACTCGAATGCGTGGTCGGGGTCAGAGATGGCTTGGTGGTGCTCGCCGGTTGTCGTACCGACTCCTGCGGCGAGCGGGAAGCGGTGCGGGTCCAGAACCTTGGCCAATCACGGTTGGGTGGCCGCCCACCTGGGTCACGACGGAGTCCATCTCAGCGTCGTCGAGCCAGTAGCCACCGCTCGCGGGCGATCGACTCGACTCGCTCCCGCCAGGTTGTGCCCAGGGGATGCCCGTGGGTCTCGAGATGAACCGCGTCGAGCATGACATCGACGAGTTCGGCCCTTCCTGGCACGTAGGTGTAGAGCGACATGGTTCCACGCCGAGCCGCTCGGCGACGTGGCGCATGGACAACGCGTCGAGGCCGTGTGCATCGGCTAACTCGATGGCGGCTGCAGCGATGCCATGCACGGTCAGACCCGGTCGGGGACCCCGGGTCCGGGTCGGCTCGGCGCTGCCACAGAGCAGGGCCATGGTCCGGGCGGGGCCACCGCCGCCGGTCTGCACAATCGCCATTACAACGCGGCTGGTGGGTCGCTCTCGAGTTTTTCCGGTACCAGCCACAACGCGCCCAGCGGAGGGAGCGAGACGGTCACCGAATACGGCTGGCCATGCCGGGCTTCCCCGTCGGCTTGCACCCTGCCGAGATTGCCGACCCCGGAACCGCCGTAGGAGTCCGCGTCGGTGTTGACCAGTTCGACCCATGAACCGTTGCGGGGCAGGCCTACCTGATAACCATGGTGCGGAACAGAGGCGAAGTTGGCGATACAGGCAACCACGCTGCCGTCCGAGCCGTGGCGCAGGAACGAGAAGACGTTGCTGGTCGCGTCGTTGGCATCGATCCACTGGAACCCTGCTGGGTCGGTGTCCTGGGACCAGATGGCCGAGTGGTTCCGGTAGGCCCGGTTCAGGTCGCCGCCCAGCAACTTCAGTCCGGCATGACCCGGATCGTCGAGCAGGCCCCAGTCCAGCGACGATCCCTCGGCCCATTCGGCGGGTTGGCCGAACTCGCTGCCCATGAACAGCAACTGCTTGCCCGGGTGGGCCCACATGTAGGCAAGCAGCAGCCTCAAGGTGGCCAGCTGCTGCCACCGGTCGCCGGGTACCTTGCCCAGCAGAGATCCCTTGCCGTGCACGACCTCGTCGTGGCTGATCGGCAGGATGTAGTTCTCCGAGAACGCGTACATCATGGCGAAGGTCATCTGGTCGTGGTGGAAGGACCGGTAGATCGGCTGGCGGGCAAGGTAATTGAGCGTGTCGTGCATCCAGCCCATGTTCCACTTGAAGCCGAATCCCAGCCCACCGAGATAGGTCGGTCGGGTGACGCCCGGCCAGGCGGTGGACTCCTCGGCGATGGTGATCGCGCCGGGCACGTGCTTGCAGACGGTGGCGTTCATCTCCTGCAGGAACGCGACGGCGTCGAGATTCTCACGGCCGCCGTAGACGTTGGGCAGCCACTCGCCTTCCTTGCGGGAGTAGTCGAGGTAGAGCATCGAGGCCACGGCGTCCACCCGCAGTCCGTCGATGTGATACTCCTGCAGCCAGTACAAAGCATTGGCAACCAAGAAGTTCCGGACCTCGCGGCGGCCGAAGTCGAAGACATAGGTACCCCAGTCGGGCTGCTCCCCGCGGCGTGGGTCGGCGTGCTCGTACAGCGGGGTGCCGTCGAAGCGAGCCAGCGCCCATTCGTCCTTGGGAAAGTGCGCGGGAACCCAGTCGACGAGAATCCCGATACCAGCCTGGTGCAGTCGGTCGACCAGGTACCGGAAATCGTCAGGAGAACCGAATCGGGCGCTGGGCGCGTAGTAGGAGGTGACCTGGTAACCCCAGGAGCCGCCGAACGGGTGCTCGGAGACAGGCAGTAGTTCGACATGTGTGAAACCGGTCTCCACGAGGTAAGCGACCAGTTCATCGCCCAACTGCCGGTAGTCCAGTCCCTTTCGCCACGAGCCGAGATGCACTTCGTAGATGCTCATCGGCGCGTTATGCCATGA
Organism: Geodermatophilaceae bacterium; assembly: GCA_013811805.1. Classification (GTDB taxonomy): domain Bacteria; phylum Actinomycetota; class Actinomycetes; order Mycobacteriales; family Geodermatophilaceae; genus JACCQS01. The sequence goes on from JACCUM010000015.1 coordinate 13,702, forward strand.
CATATCGCTGCGGCGGATCATCCAATCCTGGTCCTGCCAGGCATATTCCGACGCTGTGACGACCGAAGCGGTGGCCGGCGGGATCTCGGTGCCGAATGCCATCGGATCG